>JAFDZQ010000002.1:712-28189 GCA_018266895.1 Bacteroidota bacterium | reverse complement strand
CTATTTTATAAACTTTAAACCATTTAAGAATAATGGATGATATAAAAAATAAATTTCTTGACAAGCTTGCTTCTGCTGAACAGGAAGCATCATCACCAGATATTGAAACAGATTCATTAAAAAGTCTGATTACAAAAGAACTTTCTGTATCGGATTTACAAAACAAACTTGATAACTGCCAGCAGGATAAAATTACAGTTAAAGAGATCGTCGTTGAATCAGCGATTGATTTTCTTCAATCGGTTAAACAACTAAAAAATGTATTTCAGTTTGAACTTGAACAGGCTCTAACGAAAGTAAACGACTTATACAATCAGGAATTACTTAAACTTCAGTCTTTATACAGGAATGCAGTCATCGGAAAACCTCTTATGGATCTAGTTAAGAAGCTTTCAGAAAATGAATATTCTCTGGTGATGATGAACAATCGTGTTTACGCTTATAAATATTACGATCCAGTGTATGAAGTTATTGAAGGTCATTATAATTCAGGCGTTGTGCATGAATACCAGGATCCGGTATGTAAACTTAAAAGTATTTATGTGAATTTGCTTCATCCGAACATTACTAGCGGAACGGTATTAATAAATACTGAAGGAAGACATCCTAATGCCAGTGACAGCGGATTAAGTGAAGCTTGTGTTGGTAGTATGGACGGAAGAGAGATTCCAATAAATAATCCTGAAGCTCTTGTAACTTTGCTTGATGAAATCTGTGCAATGTATGAAATCATGCATTTAGACAGCGCATATTTTATACCGGAATCTGAATTTGAAGAAAGGCAGGTGAAACTAAAATGGACGGCATAAATAATTTATATGACAGACAATCAGGAGTAGAATCTCAATCAGATTTAAGCGCAATAGTAATTGGAGTCGGGGGATTAGGTTCGTGGATAGCTTTGGATTTAGCTTTAATCGGAGTCGGTACACTGATAGTCATAGATCCAGATAAGCTTGAAGCATCAAATCTGAACCGAACGCTGTTTAAATACTCTCAGATCGGGCAACTTAAAACACAGGCAATCAAAGAATTAATCTTAGAAAGACGGACGGATACAATTGTTGTGACTATAGAAGATTACTTTAATTCGGATATCCTGAACAAGTATTCTGTACATTATATATTCGATGCAACAGACAATCTTTCCACCAGACAAATGATACATGACTATAATCAGTATCAGAAACAAATGCAAATACCTGACTTCAATCCTATACCTTATTCAAAATGCGGATATGACGGCTACAACGCTACCCTGTCAATGAATGATTATGAGTCCGGGAGATGGGGTGATGAAGGCAGTTATACAGTAGTGCCGAGTTTCTTTGGTACACCGCAAATATTATCCGCCATGGCAGTAATTGAAATGCTGCTAAATTATAGTGCGCAGGAATACTCATACAATTTCAACGTAAAAAAATTATTAAACAAAATCAGCGAACAATTATAAATTAAAATATGAAATACCTTAACGAAAATAAGACTGAACAAAGCACCTGGGAGTCCGACCTGAAAATAATCGATAAAATAAAAGTGATTGTTCCGCTAAAATTATTATTAGTTTGCAACTCGATAACAGCAAAACTTGACGGCGAGGAATTCTCTATTGTAACAAATATTGAATCGAGGACATCTGATACGATTACTCTCAGTGATAAATTTTACATTCCAAAACAACATGTAACAGCCGGATCAATTGATTATTTGCCGGATGAATATTCTCATACAGTAGTTATACACCGACATCCGAACGGTATGAACAACTTCAGTAAAACAGATCAGGACTTCATAAATCAAAACTTTGAATTAAGTCTGCTATACACAGAAAAAGATTATTTTGTCAATGGTGTTTTCAATTTAAAATACGAAGACGCTATAATTCCGGTACCTGTAAGTACTGTTATTGAATACGGAATAGAAGAAATCGACATAGCTAACATAGAGCCGATGATATATAGTACAGGTGTTGACTCACTTGCCGGAAGAAATGAAACCAAAGGGTTAAATGACATTGATGATTTTCTGTATAGTTATGAAGAACTTTTATGTGAGATCAATGAACTTAACTCTAGATTGGAGTTCCTTGAAAACGAAATACAGCAAAACAGATTATCGGAAATTGTTACTTAATTTAAGTTATCAAAATTAATTAAAAAAATATTGAAAGGTATAAACAATGATTAATTACTTTAAAATAATAAAGTTTATCATAAGCGCAGCACTCGGTGAAATTATAAAAGCTATAATAGATATCCTGACAAAGAAAAAGGAGGCTTGATAAAATGTTAGAAGATATTTTAAACGAAGCGGTCTCTATAATTCCCACTAAAAAAACAAACTCTGAAAACATGGAGGTAATTCAGTTAGTTTCAGACAAAGAACTTCTTGAAGATTTCCTGAACGGATTGGAATTAAATGATGATACAGTAGTAAGTATAAATGAAATAGAGCCGGAGATAAAATTGGATAAATACCTTTGGGTGATCAGGCAAAAGGAAAATGAACTTCAGAGAAGCAAGGCTTTAGCTGAAGAATCTATAAGGAGAACTCAAGCCTGGCTTGATAAAAAGGAAAACACAATTAATTCAGCAATAGAGTTCTTATCTGGTCAAATGAAAAATTATCTGAAACAAAATAAATTAAAATCACTTTCCCTGCCCAACGGAAATATCGGGTTTCGTAAACAATCAGATATAGTGATAATTCAAAATGAAGAAATCTTTCTTGAAAATGCAAAACCTGAATTACTCCGACACATACAGGAGTCTTATGAGCCGGATCTGAAAGCTATAAAAGATTACATAAAAAAATCAGGAGGGGATCTTCCAAAAGGCATAGACTTAAAGCCACAGGAATCAAAGTTTTATTACAAGCTCTCAGATGATTCAAACTAATTTTATAAACATCTAAAATACAAAGGAGATAAAATAAAATGGGGAAAGAAAAATTAGAGTTACAGGTGAATATCCCAACAACCATAAAGCTCTTACAAAAGGATCCCGCCACCGGTGAAAACAATTACGGTACGTGGTGGTTATACAATGTGGAGTGTAACGGAACCGAATATTCATATTTTGCCCCTGAGAAAGTTGTAAATATTCTTAAGGAAAATAATGTCGGGCTGGATGATGAAGTTGTGATTACAAAGAAACTCGTTAAAAGCGGTAAAAAGAATATAACCGATTACGAAGTTCATGTTTTGGAAACAACCCCCTCAGAGCCTGTAGTAACAAACGGCAGATCCAACGGATATGAAAAGGTTGTGGAAACCAAACAGAATGGACACTTGAGCGTGTCAACTGCCAACGGCAACGGCGTTGCTCATACAAACGGCAATGGTAATGGCCAGGAAGTTGACGCTGAGCCGGTTTTAAGTAAAGATTATCCGGTGATGTTGAATTGTATGACAGAGGCTATGATGATCCGGGACGAATTGGGACACGACGTAGATGTCAACAAATTAGGGATTACGCTTTTCCTGCGAAAAGTTAAACCCTGAAAAGATAAAAAGTCTTTTAGTGAATGATACTATGAAATTTATTAAAGGGGAGCTTTCACGGTTCCCCTTTTTAAAAACTTTTAAATAAATTTTATGCATAATTTAGAAATAATAAACGGTGAAGCAAGTATGTTTTACTGCGGGGATAAACCCTGGCATGGTCTCGGTGTTGAACTGGAAAAACCTGCTACATCGAAAGAAGCAATCACAGCTGCTAAGTTAGACTGGACAGTTGAAAAACAACAACTTTATCTTCCAAATCAAGAACCCGCTCATAATACATTTGCTACTTTACGGGCTGACAACAATAAAATTCTTGGGATAGTCGGCAGCAGCTACACATGCTTACAGAATGCAGAAGCTTTTGAATTCTTTGATTCTATAGTCGGAGAAGGTAAAGCTATATATCACACTGCTGGTGCTTTACTGGAAGGCAAAGTAGTATGGATACTAGCAAAGCTTCCGGGAGAAATAAGAGTTACTGACGATGACATTACAGAAAAATATTTACTTCTGAGTAATTCACATGACGGCTCGAGTGCGGTTCAAATAAAATTCACACCCATAAGAGTAGTTTGTAATAACACATTAACTTTGGCTTTTGCGGATCAACAATATTTATCAGTTTATCATAAAAGGGATATTAAAGTTCGGTTAGACGATGTTCCGAAGATTTTGAACATTGTAAATAAAAGATATTCTGAAATAGAAGAATCATTCAAAGCGCTTTTAAATATACAGATGACTGATATTACTCTTAAAAAATATCTGGAAGACATTTTCCCTGATCCGAAAAATCGTAAGGATCCGAAGCTATATGAATATGAACTTGCAAAAGTTAAATCTAACCGCGAGTGGGCGAAATACTTTTTTGAAAATGGTGTTGGTAATGATTTATCCGGTGTGAGTGGATCTCTGTGGGCTGCATTCAATGGCGTAACTGAACTTATAGATCATAAGATTACTAAGCAGTCGCAGGATCGAAAACTAAATACGATATGGTTTGGTGATGGGGCTGTTGTCAAAGGTAAGGCTTATAAGTCGGCAGTGGATCTGATAAATGTATAATGAAAATGCCTGGTGATAAGCCGGGCATTTGTTTTATATTTCTTTATAAATGATTATTTGATCGATTATTTTAGTTTTATATTTAAAGATATTTTTTGTAAGATTGTTTAATTATTTAACTTTTTTATCTACTTATTCAATATTCTTTTTTCATCTAAAGAAATTAAATTTTCTTCTTGTAAATAAAACTGTACTTCTTCTTAAGATATTCAATTTCATTTGCACTTAATTGATATATTTCTAATAATTTGCTTTCAAGTTCTATTGATCTTGTAGAAGTTAGGGAAGAATTCTTTCTTCATTTCAAAACCAATTAATTCCGTTTAAATTTATTCAGACTTACTAATAACATCACAGTTATTTTTACATTGTGAATCTGCAATAATAACGTTTCATAAAATTATAATTTATGAAAACACTACTGGAAATATTAAATCTCAATAGACTCTCAGGCATACTCTTTTATACAAGCATCATTTCATTTATCATCGCCTTCAACTTTTCAGATAATCCTCCTACAGGCGGATGGCATCAGCAGTTTATGCCTTTTCTGAATAATATGCCTCTTGCTGATATTACATTTCTTGACAGTCTTACAGGGTATGCAGTAACAGGGACAGATACAGGTGTTCCTGATACAAACTATATATTAAAAACAACTAACTCAGGTTATAATTGGAATGTTATTTTAAGCAGGGTTTATAGTTTCAGAAAAGTAATATTTCTTAATCCGGATACCGGCTATGTATCCAATATAGAAGTTATTCTCCGTACAACAAATGGCGGTAAGAGTTGGGAAAATATTCCTGTCCCACCTGATTATATTGGAATATTTGATATTTTTCCTGTCAGTTATGACACTATGTGGATTACACTTCAAAACTTTGGATTGGATTACATTTACAGAACTACTAATGCAGGACTTAACTGGACAAGACAATTACAGGGAAATAGTTTCGATAAATTATATTTTTTTAATAATAGAATTGGATTTGTGGGAAGTCCTCTCGTTAATGTGTTTTTAAAAACTACCAATTCCGGAATTAACTGGACTACAATTTCAGGTAATGGATTTAAAGAGTTATACTTTACCGATAGTTTGACAGGATGGAATGCTAGAGGCAGTATGAAAAAAACTATTGATGGAGGTGAAACCTGGATTAATCAAATTATTCCACAGGGAGGAAATATCATTACAAGTTCAATGGAAACTTTTTCAAATATTAACAACGACACTATTTGGGGCGGAGGCGGATATATCAGATTGGGTTCAACTTTCAGAGGAATGCTATACCGAACAACTAATGGAGGAACCAATTGGGTATATCAGGTTCCTGATACTTCATTTAGAATTTCAATATATGATTTTGTAAATTTCAGCAATAAATTTATTGGATGGGCTTATAAAAAAAATACTTTAGGGATATATACAAATGCAGGCGGAGATACTGCATTCGTAACTAATATAAAAACAGAAAACAATTTTTTAACTGAAGATTATGTATTATATCAAAACTATCCAAACCCATTTAATCCAACTACAAAGATCAGGTACGAATTAAGAAAATCCTCAAAAGTATTGGTTGTTATTTATGACATACTAGGAAAAGAATTTTCTAAACTTATAAATAAAACTCAACGGGCGGGTAAATATGAAATAGAATTTAACGCTTCAGGGATGACAAGCGGTATTTATTTTTACAGTTTGATTATTGATAACAATATGACAGATACAAAAAAAATGATATTAATCAAATGATAAATCTTTAAATTTTTCTTTAGATAATTAAATACATGCGATTTTAAAGTAAATGGAAGAACTGGAGATTAATCCGGTAATTTAAGAACATTTAATATAAAATTATGAAGATAAAATTGTTTTATTCGGCGGGGATATTTCTTTTATCTCTTTTATTTTTCAATAGCATTAAAGCTATAAATACTACCGGCGGAAGTACACAATCATTCAACCCCGGTAAGAAATTTCTGATAACAGCAATGCACAGCGGTTTTAATCCTACGAATTCATGCTCAACAGAATTTTCTTCATATTCTCTCCTCAGAGACACATTAAGATTCAATGGCTGGCACAGATACGGCTGCTGGTTTAGCGGAGATAATGTATTTGGTGATTCTTCTGTAATTGCAGATGGTATTGCAAGTACATTGTATCAAAATAATCAGCATGAGTTAAGAACAATATTTGACCGTCCGATAATAAGATATCTTGGATATGGTCAGAGAAGCGATTATCAATGCGAGCAGGTCGCTACAGGGACAGATTATTATTTTCACGCATTTGAAACTTCAATAACAAATACTTTTGTAAGTGATATAACTGATAATAATTTTAACGGCGGCGGAGCAAAAGTAAAATTCTGCTCTTTAAATGCAAGCGAACCGGGAGTATGGTCAGGTTATATTGTTAAAGATCTTAGGTCAAACCGTGAGCAATGCAATAGAATTATTGACCATACCAGGGATGACATTTACAATTGGTATGTAAAACCAAGAATCAGGATTGATACAGCTTTTGCAAATAATCCTGCTAATCGGAATGTAGTAGTCTGTAGAATAGATATATTTGACTGGAATGGAGATACAGTTAAAAAAGTTGATATAAGAGTAAAAAATTTAATGCCCTCAGATAGTATCTATCGAGGAAAATACATTGATGAATTCTTTTTTAGCACATCGGAATTAAATTTAATTTTATCTCCAACCGATCTCTGTCCAACCACTACGCCAATGAAGGAGTTTTATAACTGGGATGCCGACATCAGGACAGATTTTCGTGTTTACTGGTATGGTGAATGTGATATGTACATAGATTACATAAGAGTTGAAAATGAACCTGCCAATCAGTTGTTTAATGTGAATAATAATCTTTATACTCGATGTAGAAACCAATTAGTATCAGAGATCAATATAGCAGCGAGCAATTACAATTCTTCTGATCCAATTCCTAATAATTTTTATAATGAAGAATTTGAATTTAACATGACTCCGAGCACACAGGAGTTAAGTAAAATAATTGATTCAATTTCCAGCGGTAAATTGTCTTTTATGGTAAACTTAAATATGGATATGTATAATGTTCATATTCCAAGATATTGGGAAAGTCATTTTTTTAATGCTTCCGATTTCAAGAAATATTTAATAAATAGTTCAAGAATAAAAATTGTTCTTCCAACTCCCTATTTTCTGGAAGGGTGGAAAAAAAATGATCCGCTCAAAGGAAGTTACAGGGAATCATATAATCCAAATACACTTCCTGTTTATCATGCATTTCCCGGCATTGAATATGATTCTGTAAAAGGTTTACTGGCATATCCGGATTCACCTTCAAATTATGATAATTGGCTTCAATTTAATTTAGATGACCGTAGCATAATCTTTAATTTTAAAAAAGTTATGAAGATATGCGATGAGCTGTCAAAAGATGCCTTAGTAGATATAATAGACTTACATCAATCTCATTTGTGGAATCAATACAACCACAAATTGAAAGAACCGACAAATGAAGAACTTGAACTAACAGCAAATCTGGCATTAACTTACGGATCAAAAGGATTTATGTATTTTGCCTACAACGGTGTTTGTGAAGGGAATGGATACAATACTACCTATGCACCGTCAGGGAACCCGCCGGCTTATTCAGCCGGATTTGTAGATAAAAATAAAAACATCAGAGACATAAATGCTTATGGACAGAACAAATGGGATTTTTTTAAAAAATATGACCGACTATTGGAAAAATGGGGACCATATTTAATGAGCTTTGATAATGCAAACAGGAAAAGTTATATAGTCAGAAGTGAAATGACAAATCTTACAGAGCAAACTTTTTTCACGGATGTATTAAGTTACAAACCCGATCCTGTTGATTATTCATCTCCGTTATCAACTTCAGAACCTGTTTCACAAAGATATTTACAAGCTGCAGTTTTCAATAATCCAAATGAGCAATACAATAAATATTTTATGATTGTCAACAGGAGATGTTCGCCTTTCATAAACGATTCAACAAATGATGATAACAACGGAGGAAGGAGATTTGTAAAAATAAAATTACATTCGAACTCAGATAAGTTTGCAGGATTTAACAATTGGGAAATAATTGATCTTGAAAATAATTCCACGGTTTTAACTTTTGACAAAAGAATAACTTCATTACTAAATCTAAACTGGTTTCTCCCCGGCGAAGGAAAGCTCTACAAACTCTCTCCTGTTATGCAGGAAGGCGGGACATTAGTCGCTGATGAATCTGTGAGCAATATTCAGTTCGTCTGCAATGGCACAGTCTTAAATAACGGTAAGAATATTACTATCGGAAGCGGAACAGAGATTTTCTTTAGAGAAGGCGCAGGAATAAATATGACCGGAGGTAATTTTATTTGTGACGGAAGTCAGGGTAATGATAATATACTTCTAAAGGGAAACAACGCAGAACTTTGGAACGGAATAAATCTGATTAATACGGGAAGTTTGACAAAAATAGAAAAAACAACTTTTGAAAGTACTAAATCTCCGGTTGTAATAGATAATTCTCAGTTCGGCGCTCAGTATGCACAAAAAATAATCAGAAGAAACATTTTCTACATTACTCATGACAGCGGAATAGCTCTTCGCATCAGGAATCAGTTCGCAATGCTTATAGACAGCAATACATTTAATGTTTCAAATAACAACAGTACATCAGGCATTTATTTTTCAAATTATTCCGATCCGGGACCGGCAGGAGGTACTCCGGAAGACAACTATTTTGTTAACATTACAAACAATACTTTTTCAGGAGCTTATTTTCCTGTTCTGATAAATGATCTCGGAACCGCTTATTCTTCATTTTATATGTATAATAATCAGTTTCAGAATACAGGACTCTTCGGAATAACAGGTATGAAGATCACAGGAACGATTAAGAATAACAGATTCTTAAACTCAACAGAAAATTACTGCATCTATCTTTCTCTCAGCAATCCTGATATTTATGGTAACTACTTCAGTTCAGACAAAAGAAACATGGTCTTAACAGCTTCATATCCGGATATTGCGCCTCTCAGAAACAATAACAATCAGCTTATTTGGAAAGGCGGCAGAAACGGTTTCAATGTTAATGAGGGAAATGATACAATTGCTAAGGAAAATATTTATCTGAAATCCTCACTTCCGATTACAGATCTCGGGGAAAACAGTTTTTCAGTTCCAAACAGCAGCAGTTATCATATATTCGGAAGCATATCATCGGATGACAGTTCGCAGACTTATCTGACAAAAAGGAACTGCTGGATTGGAAATAATGACATTCCGAAAATATTCATATTCAATCCATTGGACACGCCGGTAATACAGATCGGATATATTTTTACTCCGGTGAAATGCATTCCTTCAGAAAACACTTCAAACGAGATCACGGAAATTGGGTTTGGAATGTATGACACAACATTCATAAGTGAGTATGATTCGACAGATATACTCTCTGAAGATGAGGCATTATACTCGGAGGCAAGAGAAATGCTTTCAAATGGAATCCATCCTGAAGCAATCACAGATTTCAAAGCATTGATTGATGAATTCCATACAAGCGATTACATTTATTCATCGGAAGACCATCTTTATGAAAGTTACAGAGGACTTGATACATCGGAAAATCAGGAAGTAACCGATATATTATTCTCTGATCTTAAACAGTATCTTGAAACAAAAATTAGTATCGGTCATTATGATGAAGATTTTGACGACAATGCTTATGAGATCATACTAATGTGCGAACAGAAATTAGAGAATTATAACAGCGCGCTTTCGGGATACGAGTTCATATCACTTTATCATCCTGATGCATACAGGCGCATTCAGGCATCATGGGAGTATGATAATATTGAGAGTATTCTGGGCGGAATGGGAGGAGGAGAAAGTGATTATAGATCTCAGATCTTGGATTTTGGATTGAACTCACAAATCTTTGAAAATGAAATAAACAAACGATTTACAAGAATAAATGAATATGCGGATAAAGATCCTGCAACAGGAAAGATCAGGCAGAATTACCTGAAAGCAAATGCAGAGAAAAAAGCGAATGAAGATAAGAAAGCATACAGAGATTTCAAAGAAAGTAAAACAACAAACATACTCAATACCGGAAGATCAAACGAGCATGATGATAAGTTGATTGAAAGAGCGAAGCAGAATCTTTTTTTAAGCAAAAGAACAAGCAAAGAAGAAAAAGAAAGAAGGCGGTTCGAAGATCTGAAACTAATTTTGAATCCTGATAATTTACAGGCAGGACAAAAAGAAACAGATAATTTGATTCCTGTTCAATATTCTCTTTCACAAAATTATCCGAATCCGTTTAATCCTAATACGAAATTTAAGTTTTCACTTCCTGCTGACAACAGAGTAAGCATTACGGTATATGACCTGCTCGGAAGAGAAGTAGTTAAGTTAATGAACCATAACTTCAGAAAAGCAGGAGTTTACACAGTCGAATTCACAGCAAAGAATTTAGCAAGCGGAGTTTATTTCTACAAACTTGAGGCAGGAAATTTTGTGCAGACGAAGAGGATGGTTCTTTTGAAATAAATTTGCGAAACGCACATTGGGTTTTGCAATTAGCAATACCCTTTGTGTTATAATTTATATTCTTCCAGTTCCGAGTTCTCCGCATCTGAACTATTAAGTTCGCATTTCTTAAGACAGAAACAATTCACTTTTAAACTCAGATCAGAGGATACAGTATCTCTGATACACGGAAATCTATTTTGCGGTAACGTTAAACTCTGCCGAGTGATATGTGTGGATGAAATTTTTATCATTAGTCCGTGAAGTTGATCACAGCTTGCACAAAACAAATAATAAAGTTCAGATTTTTAAATGCTAATTAGGTTTTTAAATAGTTAATAAAAAATTGTGATCTTGCAGTTTTTCAAAATGCCATAATTAAAATAAATATTACATAAAAAGATAACAAACTATCCTACGTCACATCTGTCCGTATTTCCAGACACTCCTTAAAAAAAATTTTCTAAAAAATTTCAGAACCTGTTTTGTCCGTATTTTCGGATTACTATTTTCCTCTACTCTCTGAGCGGGACCGCTGCAGGTATATATAGATAAAGCATCCCGGTAGGAACCTCCAAAAATGATAGCCGGGCAAAGTCTTTTTGACTATTTACATTTGAACAACTTAAGGAAAGCTTTTGATCAAAGATATAAAGGAAAGCTTTGAATAAAACTCGTACTGCAACTTATCTGATTTCAGTTTAACCATAAATCGTAAATCCCTCTCCCATTATAGTTGGAACTTCAAAAAGTCTTCAAAAAATATTATTTGTTTTTTTTGGTAGTCTTTTTGTCAAATACTATTTAATAGAAGAATGATTAACAAAACATTCAGGATTTTATAAAGCTATTTTGATTGATCATTTTCAAATGCAATTAAAACTTAAACTAAATAGACATGAAAAATTACAACCAACTCATCTGGGAACTTTCAGATGAATCAGAGCAAGATCCATATTCGGTGTATGATAAAATACTGGAGGAATTTAGAGAAGCAGAGAATCAGCTAATTAAAGAATTAAGTGAAGAAAAACCTTTAACTCAGGATCTTTTACAATACCGTGATAAACTTAACAAGCTATTGGCAAGATCAGCGCCATTTCTGATCGGAGAATATAATTTTTTGAAACAATATCACAAACAAGAAAGGGCTAACCAATGAAAAAAATACTGATAAGCGAAATAGATTTTGAAAAGTTATCGAAGTTGAAATTGAAGGCAATCAACGAATCCTATAATAAATTCTGTAAGAGAAAGAAATGCCACTTGAAAGACCCGCGGATAAAAAAGTTTTTTGAAATTTGTACCAAGGATTTTAACCCTATGTTTTATGAAATACCATTTAATTGTTATTTTTCATTTTACTTGTATCTGTATTTGAAAAGTAAAGCTGCCAGATTCAATTTCGATATGGAAAAAAATCAGTTTCAAGTTTCAAAACCGATGGAGATAAACTTTAGTGAAATCCGCAGGATAACCGGGATTCCTATGGGAACTGTAAAGGCGGCTTATAGAGATCTTATTAAGTTCGGATTTTTAGTTTACACAGAAGAACTCGCTTCAGATAAGAAAAATGACAGTAAATGCGCGATACTATTAAACGATCATTACATTTTGGAACACGATTCCGTTAAAAATAAAACTATTTTCAATATTAAATTAACATAATTATAAATCCGTAGCCTCTCGCCGCGGCTACGTTAACTCTTAAATTACAATGCTTTATAAATTCAATGTACACAAATCTCAGCCATACAATTTAAAATATACAAGCAACCATCCTGTAGTTAATGGTTTAGTAGATAAATTGTGGGCTGAGTTACCCATAGATAAAACAAAAATGGTCGATTTAAAAAAAGAATGTTTGGTAAATACTTTGATCAACTTAAACAAAGGTTATTATAACTGCAAATACGTAAGATACAGCCGCCGGAAGAACAATTATGCGGACTTACCTATTAGATATAAGCCTGAATACTACACATATAACATTATGACGGCTATTATGGACGCCTTAGAATCCATTGGTCTGATTAAATCTTTACCGGGTTTTATGAATTTAAACGACAATACTAAGTTACAAACTGCGATATGTGCATCGGATGGATTTTTCAAAGAACTCCAACCCATTAAAAACTACATGGTTAAAAATGTTTACCCAAAAGAGCCTATTGTATTAAAAAGCCGTCAGGACAAAATGAAGATAGACTATAAAGACACCATCATTACTAAAAAGATGCGTAGGGATTTAGATTTATATAATGAACTCCGACAGAAAACAAAATTTACTATGTCTGCGCTTACACCGGAATTACTTAATTTATATCCGGATTATTTCAATCAGTTTTCACTTACTGAACTCAGACCGGAGACTACTACAGTAGAACTCAGTAACCCTTATGTATATAGAGTATTTTCCGGTAGTTTTAGATCCGGGGGACGTTTTTATAACGGATTAGAATCAAATGCATCAAAGGATTTACGTAGCAGAATTTTAATAAATGGTAATCCTACGGTGGAAAAAGATTTTTCTTGCATGCATATAAATATGCTTTATAATAAGGAAAACCAATCACTTAAAGAAGATGCTTATAATAAATTATCCGGAGGGGATCCGAAACTACGACAGCTATTCAAGCTAATAGGTTTGGTATCGATTAATTCAGAGAACCTTAAAAAATGCTATTCAGCTCTGAGATATGAAATTTACGATAACGGATTGAAATCGTATTTTGAAGATCTGACGGATAAAAGTATAAGTAGATACTATGATCAATGGGTACAAGCGCATCCGGTTATAGCGAAGTACTTGAGTTCTGACGTAGGTATAAGGTTACAGTATCAGGATAGCCGCATCGCCGCGGGTATAATAAATTATTTCACTGAAAAAGAAGTTCCTGTACTTGTAGTTCACGATTCATTTATTATTGAAAAGAAATATGAATCAGAATTAATAGATAAAATGAAAAGTGTTTATAAGGGTATATTTAAATTCGAGCCAAATGTTAAGTAGTTATATAGCCTTTAGTTACTATCATCTATCTTATCCTATATTGTTTATATTAATTTTTATATATCTCTTAAAAATAATTCTATAATAATGCTTACTCTCCCAGTAATGATACCGAACGGAGAAAATCTGTCAAATTTGTGGAAATACAAAAGAATTTTAAAGGTTTTCTGAAAAACATTTTAAAATATTTTTGGCAAAATATCTTAACAAATAATATAATTTTTTACAAAGCTGATAATGGTTTTACAGACTTGTTACAAGCGATTTTCATTAGTAGGTATTCAATTTTTTTAAGTTTATTCCATTTACTTATATAATATTATATTTATATAGAATATACTGATACACTATAAAGGCTTTACGTAGTATGGCTAAATTTAGGAATTTTACTCCAATTCAGGCTTTTTAAATAGTTTCAGTAGTTGATAAATTTAATCCACGACCTATCATTAATAATATCATCATACTTTTCCTTAGGTTTATCAATTACGAAGTTAGTAAAGTCTTTATTCAGTTTAGGTTTTCTATTATTGAGACTTATCTTGTATAATTTCCCTGGGATTTTTCCCTTCAATGCTTTATTAAAAAATTGTTTCAGAATAATGTAGTTTAAATTTTTAAAATAATACAGATCAAATAATTCTACGGAAGATATTTTTTTCGACTTTATGTTTTTTTTTGCCAGCAAGGTAAAAGCAATTTCAGGGTTGATCGTCTTAATTCTTGTGCAGACATCAAATTTATTAATATTCAAAGATTCGATTGTAACATTCCCTGAAAAGTAATCTGTATTAAAATAATTTATGTATATAACAATTGGGGGATATTTTTCTAGCTCCTGTTCTTCATACAGAGCAAGATTTTCTGTCTTAATTTTAAATATAGCCTGTGAATTTTCTTGTTGCAGCTTTACTTCATAGCCCTCTAATTTGAGGGACTTCAGGACATATTCACTTATCTGATTGCGTTGTTTCTTAAGCATAATATCTGATATCAGATCAATTGAATTACTGAATCGTGGTATCTTAAATTTTATCCGGTTGTAAAAGTCGCCGGCCAAATAAATTTCAAAGCCAAAATCATTATTGAATATTTTTTTTAGAATTAGGTACTGTAAATATTCAGTATAAATATTCTTGTTATGGATATTCGTATCTATATCATAAATATCAGTCAGGTCTTCTATGTTAACCATATTATTTAAATAAATATTTTTTTAAAATTAGTTATTCTTCTATCCAATAAATCATTACTGTACTCATAAGTAATTCTCTGGATTTCATACGCGACTACGTTATTCGCTAATTCCCCTGCATCAAATTGTAATGACTTAATCTGTTCTCTGGTTTGATACTTCGGATTAAAAAAGAAAAAATCTACAATTGCTTTTTCCGGTGTTGCAATTTTAAAATAGTGCTGATTGTGTAGCACTAAGTCATAATCCTTCATCAATGCAGGTTTGGTCTTATGAAATTTATACCCGCCGTATTCTGATTTGTATTTATGAGTTTTTACAGGATTAACAGAAACTATTAGATCTTCTATTTTTAGGATTCCGTAATAAGATAGTGCGGACTCACAGGAAATATATGAAGGATCAATAATTTTATTTGCCGCGAAGTATAATAGCTCTTTTTCTATTACATAGTCAGCAAACGTATATAGTCCTTTTCCTAATTTCGTTAAGTAGGGATAGCTTTGCAAGTTGTTAAGATTTACCAGATTAAATTCCGGATCCACTTTCCGAATATCCCGGGAATTAAAAACCAGTAATGGTCGGAGTTCAGTTTGAAATTTTGGAAAGTTCACTTAGTATTATTATTTTGAACAAATTAAATCAATTGGTTAAATTTGTAACTGCAAAATCAAATCACAGTCTGTTTGTAATAGGTTCATTAGCTTTAGAAAAATTCAGTTCTAAAAATAAATATTTCCATTGAATTTTTAATAAATTTTTGGGATATTAATTTTTTCGTGCACAAACGTTCTTTGACATAGGAAATAATACTGTTGCTATTGCACAAGTAACTATCCAAAATAAGACTCAAGCGGACTTTAATAGTCTATTTTGTTTTATTCGTTTATAAAAATTAAAAAATTAAAATTACATTTCGCAAAATTACTTGCTCATTAAGAGCATTCAATATTTACCGTTAAATGAATTTCATTAGAAGTTCACCCCGCCCGTTCCCGGGCATACATATTTCATAAAATTAGAAACAAAGTTTAATCAACAAATTTCAATACCCATTACTTAGTTAATGTACGCTGGTATTTCAAAATTAATGCGCAGGACTTGGCGGATGTCAGGCTATAAAAATTAATTTGATAAAAATCTCTATAAATAAAAATTCGACGGTACATGATGTAATTGTACGTCTAAAAAAAGAAGAAAGACAAACACTGCCTCAAGACGTAGAACTGACAATCGGTGATTGTTCTGAAATGACGGAATATGAATTTCAAAGCATATACTTTTTCTTAAAGTATACAAATTTTTCCGTCAACAAAATAATAACTCCCGTAAATCCAAATAAACAAGATATTCTGATCTGTTTATCGTTATTACGTGCAACGGAATTAAATGAAATAGCTTAATCATCTAATATCAATAATAACCCCAACAACCAAAAACGGAAGTCGGGGTTATTTCTTATATGACTAAATAAATGATCACAATTAAATATAGCTTGAAAACATGGTATAATATATATGAAGCGTATAATATACTTAACATACGCTTACGGAACAGTCTGAATTTCAGACTGCTATTTAATATTACTTTAAACCTCTGCATCATGCAGGACATTACAAATGCACTACCCAACAACGACGGCAAATACATACTGTATTCAATTAATGCGGTAAGCAAAAAACTAAAATTAGGATACACAAAAACAAAAGAACTTATAGAACTTGGAATTATAGAATCTGTAGCTGTCACCGGCAGGCTCATGGTTCCGCATTGTAAATTGGAAAAATTTATAAACCAAAAACATTTAACCCTGAATATTTCAGATAACAACTTAAAATCATATCCCTCTGATGAGGATGAAGCTTTAAAAATAATTTCAAATCTAAATTAAAAAATGGCATCTTTATATAAATACAGGAACAAATTTTATTTATCCTATAACATAAACGGCAAAAGAATTACAAAATGCACTCAACTTGATTATAATAAAGCAAACGAATCAAAAGCAGAAACAGCAAAAAATAAAATTGAAAAACTTGAAAAAGAAAATAAATTAAAAATTAAATACGGATCAGTTATTCCAAAAGCAAACGCTCCCAAAGCAAGTCTTTCTGCTTGCGCTGATACATATTTAAAAACCATTAAAAAAGTTAAAGCAAATGGAAAACAGGATAATCATTCAAGAACATTTAATACTGTGATGAAACAGTTTCAGATAGATGTTAAGCCGGAAACAGATGTGAAAACTATAAGTAAGAATGATATCCGGTCTTTTGTAAAAAGAAAAGAAAATGAATTATCAAATGCATCTTTGCAAACTTATCTGAGATATCTTAAAGGGTTTTTCAATTACTTAGTGGAAGAAGAAATTATAGACAAGTCTCCGATTGTAAAAAGGTTAGTTCCAAAAACTGTATCTAAGCCGATTAATACATTTAGAGATGAAGACATAGATTTAATTCTTGAAACGGCTCAGAAGAAAAATTCAGAATACTATATTATATATAAATTTCTTCTTAAAACCGGAATACGTCCGGGAGACATATTCGATATCTGCGCAGGGGATTTTGATTTCAAGTCAAAGATCTTGCGGGTTAAAATTTCAAAGACTAACCGGACAATTGACTTTCCAATTTTTGAAGACCTGAAAGAATTTATTGATGAAAATCTTCCGGGGATCAAAAAAATGTCTAAGGAGGAAAAAGTCTTTAAGTACTACAGTGTTGACAGGATAGGTAAAACTTTCAGGAAAATTCTGAAAGAATTAAAAATCGAAGATAAGTCTTATAATTTAAAAACATTCAGGAAATCATTTGCTTCATCATTGGCAGATAAAGGATTGCAGGAAGGAGATCTGGCGGATTTATTGGGACATACTTCCACTACTACGACACGTAATTATTATAAAAGTAAAAATGCCGGTGCAATTCGTGGCAGGATTGAAGCTTTAGACAATTAAAATCTGCTAACAAATCTGCTAACAGATAATTTATAAAAAATAAACCCTGATAAGTATCATATTTATCAGGGTTTTAAATGATCTAGCGAGGGAGATTTGAACTCTATCCCTTGATTACGAATCAGCTGCTCTACCAACTGAGCTACACCAGCAAATAAATTTCAAATTATAAATTTTAAATGTCAAATGGATTTTCTAGAAGTTGAAATGATCTTACCTGTAATCTTTAGAATTTCATCACAATCATTTAATAATGACTCTGCTAATTTGTAATCCAGATACTTTGAATCCCTTAATAGTCTAATCCAATAATGAGATTCTCTTGCTTCCTTATGAGCGACAAAGAATTTATTAATGAAATCTTTTTTTGAAGGACTTCCAATACCTTCTTCAATGTTTGCTCCTATTGAAGTTCCACTTCTTAAAATCTGTTTAGAAAGAACGTATTCTTTTTTATCTTCAATTAAATATTTGTAAAGATTAATTATCCTTAATGCGTACTTATAACTCTTATCTTTTATTATATTTTCTCTTTCCACTATAAGAAAACATAGATTTAAGAATCATTTGACATTTAAAATTTAACATTTAAAATTAATACCGGTACATTTCCGACTTAAACGGTCCTTCTACGCTCACACCAATGTAATCTGCCTGTTCCTTTGTAAGCTTTTCAAGTTTTGCGCCGACTTTCTCGAGATGAAGCCTTGCAACTTTTTCATCAAGATGCTTCGGAAGCACATAAACTTTGTTTTCGTAGTTTTCCGAATTTGTCCATAACTCTATCTGAGCAAGCGTCTGATTTGTAAATGAATTTGACATTACAAATGAAGGATGTCCCATTGCACAGCCGAGATTTACAAGCCGTCCTTCGGCTAATATCAGAAGCTCTTTTCCGTCAATGTTATAAAGATCCACCTGCGGTTTAATAGTATCTTTTGTCTTGCCGTAATTTTCATTGAGCCATGCCATGTCAATCTCATTGTCAAAGTGTCCGATGTTGCAGACTATCGCCTTGTCTTTCATATTCTTAAAATGCCTGCCTGTGATGATCTTATAATTTCCGGTTGCCGTTACAAATATATCAGCCATCTTTGAAGCTTCATCCATTGTAACAACCTGGAATCCGTCCATTGCAGCCTGCAATGCGCAGATAGGATCAATCTCAGTTATAAGTACTCTCGCGCCTGCTCCTCTTAATGACTGTGCCGATCCTTTTCCTACATCACCGTATCCCGCTACAACCGCTACTTTCCCGGCCATCATTATATCCGTCGCTCTTCTGATAGCATCTACGCAGGATTCCTTGCAGCCGTACTTGTTGTCGAATTTGGATTTTGTAACGGAATCATTTACATTTATTGCCGGAACGTGCAGCGTTCCTTTTTTCATTCTGTCATACAGTCTCAGTACGCCGGTTGTGGTCTCTTCAGACAATCCTTTTATTCCCTGTATCAGTTCCGGATATTTGTCAAATACCATGTTTGTCAGGTCTCCGCCGTCATCAAGTATCATATTAAGAGGTTTTCTGTCTTCACCAAAAAACAAAGTCTGCTCGATGCACCAGTTGAATTCTTCTTCATTCATTCCTTTCCATGCATAAACCGGTATTCCTGCCGCTGCAACCGCAGCCGCGGCATGATCCTGTGTGGAAAATATGTTGCAGGAAGACCATGTTACTTCCGCTCCGAGATCCTTAAGTGTTTCTATTAAAACTGCTGTCTGAATTGTCATGTGAAGGCAGCCGGCGATCCTCGCGCCTTTCAGAGGTTTTTGTGATTTGTATTCTTCCCTTATTGCCATCAGTCCCGGCATTTCGGCTTCCGCTAATCTGATCTCTTTTCTGCCCCATTCTGCAAGTGAAATGTCCTTTACTTTATATGGTAATACCTTTGTTGTATCTGCTGTTACAGTGCTCAATTTGAATCTCCTTTGGTTTATTTTTTATTATTTGATAAGATAAGTTATATAAATCTTTAAATAAATAAATTAATTTTTATACGAATAAGTTTCATTTCATATCTTTCAAAACTTTTTAAAATGAATTAACAGCTTTTATATTCTTTATCTGAATTCATGGCAAGTCCTCCCGTTTAAAAGAGTGTGTCTCTAAACTTTCATTTTAACCACAAAGGCACGAAGACACTAAGGAAAAAATTTTAAAAATAAAAATCTTTATGTTTTTGTACCTTCGTGGTTAAAATTCACGCGGCAGTTTGTTACTTTGAACCAATAATTTCAGTGCTAAATGAAATTCATTCATATGTCCAGATCAATTCTGCAGTTTATTCAGTTTGTAAACCATCCTCTTTATTTCGTTTGATTTGCCCTGCCTGAGTGAATAATAATAGACTCCTTCTCTCATGCTTTCATCTGCTTTGAAATAGACACTGTATTGTCCGGGTTCCATTACTCCGGATACAAGTTCCGCCACTTTTTCTCCCACGGAGTTGAACACATCAAGAAGTATTTCTCCTTTCGTCAGGACATCAAATTTTATTTTAGTGATGCCGGTAAACGGGTCAGGAGAGTTCTGATAAAGTTCGAAACTCTTATGAATTGTTTTTTCATTTGAAATTGACTGCGATGTCTGAGCAGGTGTGTAAACTGTATTGATTATTAACAGCGATACAGAGATTGTTAAAATACTTAAATATTTGTTTTTCATAATTAATGTTTTTGTAAGTTAATTTACTTTACAAAAATCATAATTATCCGTATCAAAGTGTATAGAGACAGTTACATTAAATGTATGAGTAACTATACTTAATTAACTGAAATTACGCAAAAGTCTATTAAAACTCGTTGTTAATTTTAAACTCAGAGTCAAAGACACAGAGGAATATATGAATAAATTAATCTCTCTGCGTCTCTGTTTCTCTGTGTTGAAAAGAAATATTATGATTATAGAGAGACTCTTGGCAAGGAGGGGATGGCAATTTCCTGTATTCAGTTTTGCAGGGGGTGAGATCATTTGAGTTACTGTTACTGAAAATAAATTCAGGACAGATAGGATTTATTTTCGATTGCAAATTTCAGCAGGCTGTGGCTGCCTCTGAGATTAAGTTTGTTGCTGATGTTTGTCCTGTGATTCTCGACAGTCCTGTGACTGAGAAAAAGGACTTCGGCTATTTCTTTGCTGGTTTTATTTTCCGAAATGTATTTAAGTATGTTTCTTTCAGTCTTTGTAAGGCTTCCTAATTCCGGATTTTTCTTTATGAGATTTTTGGATTTGTTTCTTCTGTTTACAAGAAGATTGGATACATTCGGGCTGATGTAATAGTTGTCTTCATTTACGGAAAGTATGCATTCGATAATGTCACTGACTGCGCTGTCTTTGAGGACATATCCTTTTATTCCGAGATCCATCGCTTCGTCAAAAATATCCTCTTCGGCGTACATTGTAAGGAAAATTATTTTTGTTTTCGAATTCTCAAGCGCTCTCAGTACATCCAGCCCTGTCTTTTTCGGCATATCAATGTCGAGGACTGCGATGTCCGGCTTAAGTTCCTGTATTAACTCAAGAGCTTTTTCACCGTTGTCAGCTTCTCCGATTATCTCAATTGTTTTATCGGCTGAAATAATTTGCCTCAGCCCGCCTCTGAAAATAGGATGATCGTCTGCTATTATTATTCTGATTCTGTCCGGCAAATTTAAATTTTATATTTTACAAAAATAAACATGCAGTTTGTGATATGCAATGTATGTTATATAAAAAATATAATTCATTTCAGTGTTGTCCAAATTAATTTATTTTTGTAATAAATATTAATTTCTATTAAAAAATTAAATAAAATGCAAACTTTTTGAAACAACCCCACCCTGCCCTCCCCTTTGAAAAAGGGGAGGGTCTGGGAGGGGTTTTGTAATACAGTAAGTTTTTCAAAGAAAATTTAACTAACTAAATAATTATATAACCATATTTAGAAACGTTTTGGACGGATGTGAATTCATTTGGGCGATGACAAGTACTTTCAACATACTAAAACAGTGCAGACTGCCGTTAATGTATTTAAGAGAAAAATCTCCGAGTATCTAAGACTCAAAGAATAAAATTATCAAAATTTTTTCCGGGAAATCTCTTTAGCTTTTCTTCGAGTCTTCGTGCCTTTGTGGTAAAAAATATTTTCGTTTACAGACTTTTTCCGGAGCGTCTGAATCGCAAATTACGAATATTCATTCCACAGGAACAGATACCATTAGCTCCGTTCCGGTTTCAGATGAAGAATTTATCTCAAGCTTCCCGTTAAATAGCTTTACCCTTTCTCTTATTCCCTTCAGACCGAATCCGTGCTTGTCAGAATTCAAATAAACTTTTTCAATATCAAAACCTTTTCCGTTGTCATTTATACGCACCGAAATGCTCCTGCCGGTTTTGTCCAGACTCAGATTAATCAGCGCTTCATCCGCTCCGGAATGAGTTACAATGTTGTTTATGCATTCCTGAATTATTCTGTATAAGCTTATTTCAGTCTCCGGTATAAGCAGTTTATCAATATGATCAATATTAGAAATGAAATTAATATCAGTTGATTTTGAAACCCTGTCAATGATCGATGAGATTGCTTTTGTAAGCCCGAGTCTTTCTATCTGATAAGGATGAAGACTGTAGGAAATTTCACGAACGTCTTTTATGGTGGAAGAAATAATATCAGTCACTTCATTAAGATCTCTTAGGACCGAATCCCTGTCTTCGTCTTTTTTTGCAGTAAGAAGCAGTCTGTTCTTTGTGATCAGAAGATGATGCCCGATGCTGTCATGCAGTTCGGAAGCTATTCTCTTCCTGTCGCTTTCCTGAGTGGCAAGAAGTTTCCTTGTGAATTCCTCCTGTGCTCTTTTATCCTTATTAAGCTGATTGAGCTTGCTTCTGTAAATGCCTCCTACGGCTCCCGCAAAAGCTGTCATTGCAAGCCCCTTAAACCATAATGTTTTCCAGAACGGGGGAGTGATTTTGATCTTCATGCTGCTGCCTGTTTCATTCCAGATACCGTCATTGTTTGAACCCCTGACTCTGAAAACATATTCTCCGGGATTCAGATTCGTGTATGTTGCAAATCGTCTGTTGTTTGAATAAACCCAGTCTTTGTCAAAACCCTCCATTATATAGGAGTATTGATTTTTACCGGGTATATTGAAATCAAGTGATGCGAATTCAAATGAAAACACGCTTTCACGGTAAGTAAGATGAATTTCATCTTCTGAAAAAACCGGTTTTCTCAGAACCGATCCCGGCTCGCCGGCAGATACATTCTTATTGAATACAAGAAAATCGGTAAACACTACAGGAGGAATGTGAGGATTATCCTTTATTTCAAAAGGATAAAAAATATTAAAACCATTAATTCCGCCAAAGACAAATTCTCCTGATTTTAATTTAAGATCAGCACGGGGATTGAATTCATTGCTCTGAAGTCCATCTCTTTTGTCGTAATTTTTAAATGTTCCTGCATCCGGATTGAACTTCGACAGTCCGTTATTCGTGCTTATCCATAAATTTCCTTCTTCATCTTCGAGAATTCCGTTAACTGAATTATTCGGCAATCCGTGCTTTTCATTGTATTTAATAAAAATATTTTTATCCCTGTCAAAATAATTCAGACCGCCGCTTAATGTTCCTAACCACAGTCTTCCTTTGTTATCTTCCATTATAATCTGCACATGATTATCGCTTATTGCATCCGGATCTGAAACGTTACTTGTGAAATGCGTGAAGGTTCCGGATTCCCTGTCGAATTTATTCAAACCCCCGAATTCAAGACCTATCCAAAATCCGCCTGATCTGTCAATATAAATTGTTCTGATTTTATTCGAGCCGATACTTTCAGGATTCAAAGGATCATGCTTGAAATGAGTGAAGGTTTCCTTTTCAGGATCAAATTTATTCAGGCCGCCGTCAATAGTCGCGATCCATATAATTCCGTCACTGTCTTCCTTAATTGAATTTACCATATTAAAGCTGATGGAATTAATATCATCCTTATTATGCCTGTAAGAAATAAATTTTCCGCTTTCGGGATTGAATTTATTCAAACCTCCACCTGATGTGCCTATCCACAGATTTCCTTTTCTGTCTTCTATTATGCAGTTAACTCTGTCATAGCTGATTGAATTAACATCTTTCGGATCATTTTTGTAGTAAGTAAAAATACCGTTCTTTCTGTCAAGTTTATTCAGCCCCGCATCAGCCGTACCTATCCAGAGGTTATTATTCCTGTCTTCGCAAAAGCAGTAGATTTTATTGCTTGAAGGTTTGTTCTTTGATCCCGGACCGGAATAGTAATGCTGAATGTTTTTTCTGTGAATGCTGAATTTAGAAAGACCTTCGCCGAAAGTTCCGATCCAGATGATCCCTGACCGGTCTTCGCAGATCGCCATGACAGTATCATTGCCTATGCTGTCCGGATCTGAAATATTGTTCCTGTATTTTATAAATTTATTTTTTTCAACATTAAATTTATTAAGCCCTCCCTGTCTCGTTCCGATCCATAATGTTCCACGGCTGTCTTCAAAGACCTGTGAAATGAAATTATCACTTATGCTGTCAGGATCATTTTCGGTTTTTTTTATTCCCTCAAGATTTCCGGTTTTTCTGTCAAAAAGCTGCAGACCGTCATTTGAGCAGATCCATAAATTTTTTCCGCTGTCTTCGAAAATGGAATTTATCCTGTTTGCATTGTCTGATGTGTTGACACGGTTTTTATATGAGATGAATCTGCCTGTGTCTCTTTCGTATTTGTTTACCCCTTCTCCCCAGGTCCCTATCCACAGATTCAGATCACTGTCTTCATAAACGCACCTGATAACATTACTCCTTATACTGTATTCATTCTCTGCATCATAGTTATACCGGACAAAATTATTTTCTTCCTTTATAAATTTATTCAGTCCAGAGTTAGTGCTAATCCATATATTCCCGTAACTGTCCTCAAATACATTCCTTATACGGCTGTCTGAAACTGAAGTGAGATCGTTTTTATCCGAATGATAATTTATAAATGAATCACTGTCTCTGTCATATCTGCATAATCCCCCGCCTGCAGTTCCGATCCAGAGATTTCCGCCGCTGCATTCATAGAGGCAGTTTATATTGTTATAAATTAATGAGTTCTTTACGGAAGGATCTTTTTTATAAACGACGAACTTATAACCGTCATACCTGTTAAGTCCGTCCTGTGTCCCGAACCACATGAATCCCTGCCTGTCCTGAATTATACACTGCACTATGCTCTGGGATAATCCGTCATCTAAGGAGAGATGTTCAAATTTTATGTTGTCTTCAGAATTCATACAGGTTAATATTAAATGAGTTTTTGTGCTGTTGCTTTATGAATTGAATGTAATTTCAGATTCTGTATCCTTTATTGTTTGTTAACTGACACCGCTTCTTAATCGCGTTTATACAATTTACTATAAAGCATAAACAAAAGAAGCACATTTGCACCCGGCTTAAATAGTATTTTCTTTACATACGTTTTTGTCATTCTCTTGAGTATTGTCATTCTCATAAGTATTGTCATTCATTTAAGTATTGTCATTCAATTAAGTATTGTCATTCCCTTAAGTATTGTCATTCCCGCGAATGCGGGAATCCAATGAATGCATTACTGTTTAACTTGCTGAATGAATACAAAGCAGAGGTAATGGTAAGGACTTTAACGGCAATAAAGTGACTCTCCAAGCAATGCGAGTGTTATTACAATAGTACTCTGTGGATTCCCGCATTCGCGGGAATGACAAAGATGTGGGAATGACAAAGATGTGGGAATGACAAAGATGTGGGAATGACAAAGGGAATGGATTCCCGCATTCGCGGGAATGACAAAAAGCGAGAATGACAAAAAAAGGAATGACAAAGAGGGATGGATTCCCGCATACGCGGGAATGACAAAAATGTGGGAATGACAAAAGAAATGGATTCCCGCATACGCGGGAATGACAAAAAAAGGGAATGACAATGGGCTTGCCTCGCGGGCAAGGCGGGCGAGAATGATATAAATGCAAGAGTACTCTCAGGGAAATGCGTGAAGTATCAAAATATGATCAATCAAAAATTTTTGGATTCACTTAAATTTTTTCATTCCTCTAAGTCTTTTTCATACCTTTATATATTGTCATTCCCGCGAATGCGGGAATCCAATGAGGCAAGGCGGGTGTGAATCCAATGAATGCTTGCCTCTCTGATTATCGCGTTGAAAGCGGGCCAGAAAGTCGGGAATCCTGAGAATGCTTCCTATCCGAAGGCGGAAATTAGTATCTGAGAGTCATCCATCCATTTTTAAAGTTTACGAAAATAAATTTAACTATAGGCAACATTCTATCTTACATTCAATTACGGATATACATTATTCTAAATTCTTGATTAATTTATTTGAATGCTGATTTATAAATCAAACATATGCTCATGAAAAATTATTATGTATATATAATGACTAATAAAATAAATGGAACACTGTATACAGGATTTACAAATAATTTGCTGAGACGTGTTATTGAACATAAAAGAAAAGATAAAAAAGGATTTACAGAAAAATATGGATTGGATAAACTTGTTTGGTATGAACAAACCTCGGATGTAATATCAGCAATAAGAAAAGAAAAACAGATAAAAAAATGGTATAGAAAATATAAAATAAATATTATCACAGAAAAAAACAGAGAATGGAAGGATTTGTTTTATGAAATTGGCGGAACAGATGAAATGTTGTCTTATGAATTTAAAATTTACTCATAATGCTTCGGTGAACATTCAGCGGGAATGACAAAGAGTAGGGAATGGATTCCCGCATTCGCGGGAATGACAAAGAGTAGGGAATGACAAAAAAAGGGAATGACAAAGGGCTTGACTCGCGGGCAAGGCGGGCGAGAATGATATAAATGCAAGAGTACTCTCAGGGAAATGCGTGAAGTATCAAAATAAGATCAGTCCAAAATTTTTTCATGCACTTAAATTTTTTCATTCCATTAAGTTTTTCATAACTTTAAGTATTGTCATTCCCGCGAATGCGGGAATCCAGCGAGGCAAGACGGCGGGAATCCAATGAATGCCTGCCTCATTGTTTTAACTTGCTGAAGGAATACATACGAAGGTAATTGTAAGCACTTTAACGGCAATAAAGTGACTCTCCAAGCAATGCGAGAGCTATTACAATAGTACTCTGTGGATTCCCGCATACGCGGGAATG
>JAFDZQ010000002.1:0-639 GCA_018266895.1 Bacteroidota bacterium | reverse complement strand
CGCATACGCGGGAATGACAAAGAGGAATGGATTTCCGCCCGCCTTGCCCGCCTTCGGCGAGGTAAACCGCGAGGCAGGCATACGCGAGTACTCTGTGGATTCCCGCATTCGCGGGAATGACAAAGAGTAGGGAATGACAAAAAAAGGGAGTGACAAAAAAAGGGAATGACAAAAAAAGGGAATGACAAAAAAAGGGAATGACAAAGGGGAATGGATTCCCGCATACGCGGGAATGAAAGGGAAGGACAAAGGGAGGATAATTGTCCGTCAGAAATAGTTTTTTAATAAAATTAAAAAAGTTCCGTAATATTTAAATTTGCAATTGACAAAATGAAAATCTCTTATTAACTTGCACTAAATAAAAAAGGTTTTAACAATTCCTGTCACATCTATTTTAAGTTAAAACACAAAAAACAATTTAAGATTTTAAAAACTTTTTCTAAAAACTAAAACAAAAAAACAATGAAAAAAACAGGAAAGCTTCTCTTCACATTGTTATTCGTAGTGTTTGCATTGAACATGGCAAATGCTCAGATTCAACCAACATTCAATCTGAACGCCTCTAATTTCCAATTTACAGATTCATTGGGCGACGGGGATGATGCAATGACATTTGACATAATGATATTGCATACAAAC
>JAFDZQ010000029.1:50032-56777 GCA_018266895.1 Bacteroidota bacterium | reverse complement strand
GTGATTATCTAAAAATAATAATTCCGGGTCAGATTTTCATTTTTTATTCAAATTTTTTGTCGTGTACATAGAATTATTTTTTTATAATCCTTCCAAAACGTTATCAAAATTCTTTTGAAAGATCAAAATAAAAGTTTTGCAAAAGAAAAATCTCCCGCTCGCAGGGCGGACTTTTTTGCAAAGTAAAATAAATCTGATTATGTTATTTAAATATAGAAAATTCTTCATTTCAAAATTGTTTTTGACTGTAATGGCTTATTTGTAATCATTTCCAGAAACTCTCCTTTAAAAGTTATTTGCAGAAATTATTCCACATATAACTTCCAGTTAGTTGTCCTTTTATTCCACAATAATATATGCAAACATTAAAACTAATTTAAAAACAAAACAAATATTATTGGCACGCGAATTGGCATCTAATATAGTAAAATTAATAACATTATTTCTAATATTAATATAATAGTCATGAAAAAACTTATTTTACTACTTGTTATTTTGGTTCTAAGTTCAGGAATGGTTTATTCAGCTCCCAGAGCGAAAATTGTAAATCATGCAACGAATCCTGAAATGGTTACAAAAAATGCAGCTCTTATCCCTGATTCATGTGTTGCAAGCGGTCTTGTGTCAGTCGGAAAAGGTCAGTATGTATATGTTTCAGTATTTAATTTCGGCGATGCAACGACCATTACAAATCAAACCTGGACTTTTGTTTCAAAACCAACAGGTTCAAATGCAACATTTGTTTCAGTTCCGAGTCTTGGCTGGTATAAATTCAGAACTGACTCTACCGGAACATATGAAATCAATGTTTCGATCACGACTTCTTCGGGAACAAAAGATACCACAACAAAAATATACGCTTCCACTTATGTAGGAGTAGGTAATTATGCAGGCGTTCCTGCTGCTTATCCGAATTGCATGACTTGCCACAGCGGAATGCCCGTATTTGCTGATATATTCAACAGATGGAAATCGAGCGGACATGCCACAATGTTCAAGTATCAGATCGACAGCGGCGCGGCTTATTATTCAACAAGCTGTATGAAATGTCATACAACCGGTATGGATCATAATCTGGTAAATAACAACAACGGATTTGATGATGTAGCAAGAAACGTAGGCTGGACATGGACACCACCTCCGGCACCGGGAAAATGGAACACTTTAGTTACAAGTTATCCTGCTTTATCACAATTTGCTACCATCGGCTGCGAAAACTGTCACGGAGCAGGTAGTTCACATGCTTTAGGCGGCGGCGATACTACAAAGATAGATATAAGTTTTGACGCCGGTATGTGCGGAAATTGCCACGGCGAACCTTGGAGACACAGTAAGTTCCAGCAATGGGAATCATCAAAACACTCAGAAGCAGTGTTTGAAGGACGTGTTGTTGCAGACAGTGTAAGAAACTCACTTAATGACTGTAACAGATGCCATGACGGACAATCGTATGTTGATTATACAAAAGGCAGAAAAGGTAAATTAAATCTCACAACAGCCGATCAGAAAATGATAGTATGTCAGACCTGTCACGATCCTCACGGTAACAATAATCAGTATCAGTTAAGATCAACACCTGTAGGACAGGAAGTACTTGCAAACGGTACATCTTACAGTTATACCGGAACAGGCAAAACATGCTTAAATTGTCATAAAGCAAGAAGAGATAATTCGACTTATATAGTAGCAAGAGGATCATTCTCAAGTACATGGGGTCCTCACGAAAATCCACAGGGAGATGTTCTGCTCGGTTCAAATGCAGCAACATTCGGATTCCCGTACATAACAGGTTCGCACAAAAACATTGACAATGCCTGCGTAACTTGTCACATGGCAGAAACAACTGATACAGGAACAGTGACAAGAGACAAAGTCGGCGGACACAGTATGAATCTTCATTACGCAGATACAGATTATGATCATACAGCGGGATGTCAGAGCTGTCACCCGGGTGTTACATCGTTTGAAGATTTTATGGCGCCTCAGGATTTTGACGGAAACGGAACTGCGGAAAGCTGGGAAAAAGAAGTTAACGGATGTATTACTAATTTAAGAATTGCTTTACCGCCTGCAGGTGTTGATTCAGTTGCATGGCAGTTAATAGCAAGAGATTCAAATAATGTAAATCTGAGAAAAGCATACTGGAATTACCTGATGATATCAAGAGACGGAAGTAACGGAATGCACAATCCATTCTATATTATACAAGTGCTTCTGACTTCAAGAAACTTTACGGTTGGAATTAATCAGATCTCCAATGAAGTACCGGAATCATTTGAAATGTCACAGAATTATCCGAATCCTTTTAATCCTTCCACAAAGATTGATATAAAGGTTGCAAATACCGTACCTGTAACGTTAAAAATATATGACATAACCGGCAGAGAAGTAAAAACTCTTATAAATAATCAGACTATGCTTGCCGGTAAATATAAAGTTGACTGGAATTCTGTTGATAATAACGGAAACTTTGTTTCTTCCGGAGTTTATTTCTACAGAATCATAGCGGGAAATTATGTAATTACCAAAAAGATGATGCTGCTAAAATAATAAAATTGTTTTCCAAAATCGTTTCTCCTTCAACCGGGTGCTGTTGCTTAAGCACCCGGTTTTTTTTTACCATAAAGTCTTTCATTCCCGAATGACCGGAACACTTAAAACAATGTGGAAAAAATCCACAAACCGGTGTAGCATTATTCCACACTGAATTTATTGTATACAATTTTTTCCCGGATTGATAACATTTCACTGGCACAAAACTTGACTTTTATTCAATGCGGATGAATAAATATTTTTAAAAATTTAAATTAAAAAAGGGAGGATAATTATGGACCCACCAGCAAAATCCCGCACGCTTCTGTGTTATGAAAGCGTGATTAATACCCCAAATTTGAAATCAGTAGATCTTTAATAAAAGAGAAAAGGAGAAAAAATGTGAATAAAAAACTGATACTATGTTGAGGTATTTAAAATTTTAAATTTTAAAGGAGATAAACCATGAAAACTTTTTTGAAAATATTGTTTGTATTTACATTAGCAATAGTAGTTTCGGCATTTATATCAAATACAGCCGCAAGCCAAATTGCTAAAGATCTTTCAACTGCAGGTACTAATTTCAATAATCCTTTGTTCACATACGGACCTGCTCTTGATAATCCAATAGTTGTTTTAAATCAGTCTTTCGAAAATACTACATTCCCGCCGGCAGGTTGGTTAAAAATTAATCCAGACGGCGGTACAGGATGGAACAGGCAGACTGCTGGAACTACACCAATTCCGGGATGGGTAGGCGGTACGATCACTACTCCTCCGGGCGGAGGAAATGCAGTAGCATTTTCAACCTGGAATACAGGAGGAGCGGTCAGCAATAATCAATGGCTCGTTTCGCCACAGATTTCCAATTCAACTCCAGATGATTCTCTGTTCTTCTGGTTAAGATTCTGGCCTTCAAGTATTTATTCTGATACAGTAGATGTCAGAATTTCCACTAGTACACCTACTGTCGCCGGATTTACGATAAATGTTGCAACTATTGTTTTCCCGAGAAGTTCACCTGATACTAACTGGACACTTTATAAGTATCATATCGGAAACCTGATGCCAATTCAATCTGATTATTATATTGCTTTCGTTGAGAGAGTATCAGATAACTTCAATGACGGTGCATCAGTCTCACTCGATCTTGTTTCAGTTAATTCAATTGAATGCGATCCTGATATACCGTTTATGACAGTATTACCGCATCCTGACCCTGAAGCATTAGGATTAGAAGGCAAGGTTACTTATCAATATCCTTGGAAAACAAATTTTTATCGTAACTTACACTGCGGAATTAATCCTTTCATGGAGGTAGATCCTTGCAATCCATGGACTTTGGAGTATTATATAGCATTGTGGGAACAAGGACAGGGTACAGGTGATTTAGTAAAATTTATACCTCCGGTTGTTGGCTGGAATCAGGATTCATGTCAACTAATATCTTTTGACTACATTCATCCTGCAGGATATGTTCCGGGTACTTTTACTGATTCGATTGTAGTTAAAATTACAATGAAACCACATGAAATCGTAGGTTGTGCACCATCCGGACAGCCGCTTTACCGATGTGAAATGCCGCCGTATCAGTTAGTTGATACAGCTTGCTGGAGAGATTGCTGGAATGAAATGCTCACACTGGAAGGTCAGGATCAATGCAAACCTCCAAACAGCGCAATTTGCAGAATTGAGTGGGATAAACCGTTACCGGTTGATTTAATTTCGTTCACATCAGCTGTAAAAGACAACATTGTAACACTGAACTGGACCACAGCAAGTGAAAAGAACAATGCAAGATTCCTCGTTGAAAGAATGGCAGAAGGCGTATGGACTGACATCGGAATGGTACCGGGTAACGGCACAACAAATAATCCGAACAGTTATACTTTTGTTGACAAGAATCTGAACAGCGGTATCTATAACTACAGACTGAAACAGGTTGACTATAACGGAAGCTTTGAATATCTCAACCTCAGCAATGCAGTTGCTGTAGGCGTACCAAATAAGTTCAGCTTAGCACAGAATTATCCGAACCCGTTCAATCCGACAACAACTATTCTCTATGGTGTTCCGAATGACGGATTTGTAACGATGAAGATTTATGATATTAACGGTAAGGAAATAAAGACCTTAGTAAACGAACCGAAAACAGCAGGATATTATTCAATTGAATTCAATGCTTCAGGTCTGTCAAGCGGTGTATATTTCTACAAACTTACAAGCGGTAATTTTGTAATAGCAAAGAAGATGATAATAATGAAATAAATTATCATCATTATTTTATATAACAAAGCAGTAAAATAAAACAAGGGAGCATTGCTCCCTTGTTTTGTAATATAATTCAATTTCAAAATCCCGTCTTATTCTCAATCTCCGGGAATCAGTATTTCCTGTTTTCATGAATGATGAAATACTTTAGGATAATGCATGCAGATTTTAAGTAAATTAAAATTAATGTATATCTTAAGATTTTAGAATGACAAGTTTAGAGAAAGACTGTTTACAGGAAGATAATTTGTGACATCAGAAAAAGCTGTTTGTCCGAATAATAAAAAGAATATGTTGATTAATTCCTCATTGCTTAGTAAGTTGATGCAGAGTAAAGATTAATAAAATGAAATTTATCAAAACCCACAACAATGAAAAAAATATTTTTTCTGTTATTAATTCTGACATCAACTGTAAATTTTTCATTTTCCCAGAATTACAACTGGATAACTCCCAATAAAAACTATCTTAAGCTTGCCGTGATTGAAGATGCTATGTACAGGATCACACGGACGGATTTTACCAATGCAGGAATCAATACAGCTAATATTGATCCGAGGACGGTAAAGGTTTACAATAGAGGTGCTGAGTTACCCGTATATTTTCAGGGAGAAAGCGACGGGGTATTTGATGCGGCGGATTACATAGACTTTTTCGGAACGAGAAATTACGGAGGAATTCAGAAGACTTATGATGTAAATAATAATGTAATGTACACTAAAGACGAATATTACAATTATTATTCCGATACAAATGTGTACTGGATAGGATGGGACGGCAGCAACGGTCTGAGGTTAACTGATTACAGTTTTTCCAATCCGGTTCCTTACGGATTTAATTTCAGCTATGAAAAACTTCAGTTTGAAAAAGACAAAGTCTATACACAGGGTGAAAGATCAGGCGGAAGTGATTTCAGGAATTTCAATAATGAACTCTTTCTCGGCGAAGGCTGGTACTGGATGAATATGTATACAAATGTTACCGCTGCGGATACTTTTTCCGCGCCTTTGCTGTCTCCGGTAGCTCAAAACTGCACGATGAAAATTTTTGCTTATCCGGCTGATATCAACACTACACAAAATAATGAACATAATCTTGTCGTAAAGGTTAACGGAACCATAATTGCGAATATGTACAGAAATGATTTCAACAGATTTGATACTACAATTACTTTCTCAAGTTCACTTCTTTCAAGCACTTCTGTCAATACAGTTTCATCACAGTATTTTGCAGTAAATTATGACGGTCACCTTTTTTTTGATTTTATGCAGGTGCAGTATCCGAAAATTTTTAAATTCAGGAATAATCAGTTAAGCTCGGTACTATCTGCTGACACTACTTCAAAGCAGTTCAGAGTAACGGGATACGTTCCTGGTAATCCGCTTAGTCTTTACGATGTAAAAAATAATTACAGAATTACAAATTACACTAACAATTCCGATACTCTTATTTTTACGGGGAAAAGCAACGGCAGATATGAAATCATCAACAAAACGCTTACTAAAAAACCATACAGGATTTCAGTAAGACAGGTGCCGAATCTTGCTTCCACCTCTAACGGCGCAGACTATCTGCTTGTCTATAATTCTTTGTTTGAAGCTCAGGCAACACAGTTAAAAAATCACCGGGAAACAAATGATGACTTCAGGGCTGTCAAAGCAGAAATTAAGGATATTTATGATATTTTCAATTACGGGCTTGAAGATCCTGTTGCGGTAAGAAATTTCACAAAGTATGTTTATGACAATTATCAGCTGCCGAAACTAAAGTATCTCTGTCTTCTCGGACGAGGTTCGCTTGATCCGAAAAAAAATGCTTCAAACACCGTATATTATAAAAACTATGTTCCTGTCATCGGAAATCCAACATCGGATAATTACTTCGGAAATTTTTCGATCGGCGCATTTGCTTTTGTACAGCAGGTTGCGGTAGGAAGACTGCC
>JAFDZQ010000029.1:0-49919 GCA_018266895.1 Bacteroidota bacterium | reverse complement strand
CTCATAAATCCTTTTGTTACTAATTATATTAATCCTCCTCCGGTTTCAGGAAATGCCCATAAAATATACAGAACGGATTATACGACACAGATAACTTACAATTACAAGGATTCAATCAGAAGAGACATAGACAACGGCACAATGATAGTGAATTTTCAGGGGCATGCGGGAAATGAAAACTGGGAAGACGGAATGCAGGATCCTTCAACTCTCAGTAATTACGGCAAGCTTCCGCTGGTACTCAGTATGACCTGCTATACCGGTAAAACTGCCGATCCGGTAAAAAGAATTTTCGGGGAACAGTTCATGGGTCTTGCAAACAGGGGAGCTATGGGTTTTATCGGTTCATCGGGATGGGGCTGGACTTATTCGGGAAATACATTCCAGAACTGGATGCTGTACGGAGTTGCGCATGATACTTTGAGAAGAATCGGAGATATTATAAAATTCGGAATGAAAAGCATACTGTATGATTCAAACAGTTCGTCAGTCAGGCATACGATTAATTGTTACGGACTGAGCGGAGATCCTGCGCTGGAGCTTGCAATGCCGAAAATGCCGGAATTTTCCATAACAAATTCCGAGTATAAACTGTCAAATGATTTTCCTGTTGTCGGTGAAAATGTTACAATGACAATTTATCCTAAGAACTTCGGACTGTATGCCGACTCCGTAAAAATCAGATTCAATCTTAAAAAAGATAATGCTACCACAGTTTTCAGGGATACTGTTCTGAAAGCTTTTAAATACTCTGATTCAGTTTCATTTACTTTTAAGCTTGATTCACTTCAGAATTATTCCGTTCAGGCAATACTTGACAACGGCAACTGGTATCCGTATGAGAATAAAAACAACAACAGTATAAACGTAAATATTCCTCTTAAAAACATTTCATTTATTACTGTAAAGCCGGTTGATAATTCAGTCCTGAAAACAGACAGCGTTGAATTTGTAGGTGTAAATCCCTATGTCAGGCAAAGTCTGATTAATTCCAGGGTAATTATTGAAATGGATACGACAAAATCCTTTAATTCGCCGCTGAAGAAAACGCTCGTCAAATCAAATTTCACAGGCGCACTTACAAAGTTTAAAACTTCAATTCCTTTACTGAATCCTGCAGTACTTTATTACTGGAGAACTAATGCAATAATAAACAATGACAGTTCCGGCTGGACAAAGGTGCAGTCTTTTTCATATAATACACCTTCATTTCTGCAGCCTGAACTAAGCAGGGCGGGTTATGTAAGCACTCAGACTGATACAAATAATATTCTTATTTCAAAATTCAAAAGTAATCAGTTCCCGCAAAGTGATCTTAATAACACAAATTTCAGCGGAAGCGGAGTCAGACTTAATGAATTTACTTTGAACCTTTCCGTCAGATCTTTTGGCACTTCCGGAGCGGAAATTTCATATTTTAATGTAAATGATAAAGGCGTAAACTACGACGGCGGAAGATCTGCAGGATTGAATATGATGAAAGTAAAGAAGGTAAACGGAAGCATAATTGATCTGAAAAATTTCAAAATGACTGCGGCTAGTTCATCTGACTCGGTTATAAATTTCCTGAATACTTTTGATACTACATATTATCTGATGGCTCTGAACTGTTCTTATGTAGATTACAACTCCGTTCAGCAAATGAGTGCCGGGGCAAGGGCGAAGATCAGGACTTTCGGAAGCACGAAAATTGACAGCATGTTCAAGTTCGGATATTTTGATACATGGAGTTTTATCGGATCTTTGGGAGCGGGTCCGTCTGATGTATCCGAACAGTATTTTAAATACACGGTTTCACAAGGCTGGCTGGAATCAAACAGCTCGCTGACGAGAACTTACAAAAAAACATTCGGGACGGTTTCTAATATCATAGGTCCTTCACAGGGCTGGAAAGATTTTTCCTGGACGCAGATCCTTAATCCGCAGAGCACGGTTTTGTTTGATGTAATAGGAATTGACAGGAACGGCAATCAGACTACACTTCAGACAAATGTAAACACAAACACTTTTGTGAATTTAAGTTCGGTTAACTCATATCAGTATCCGTATCTGAATCTTCTTTCGAAGATATCCATTGATACAAATACGGGAAATCTTTCTTCGGTTTTGAATTCCCTGAAAGTGAATTACATTGCTCCGTGCGATATTGTTTCGGATAAATATTCTCTCAGAACATCCGATACTCTTATTGGTGTAGGAAGCGAATTTAAATTCAAGTTTAATCTGCACAACGCCGGTTATTCATCAATTCCCGGAATGATAGTGAACTCATATAAAGAATCGCCTTCCCCTTCGAATCTTATGGTGTCAGACACTGTCAGTTCAGTTTTGAATGTAGACGGTTTGTATTCTTATTACGGTAAATTCATAGTACCTAATTATGTGACTTCATCAGACAGTAAAATGCCCGTGTATGTTGAAGTAATTCCCAAAGGCGAAAACAATGACTTAAATACTTACAACAATCCCGTAACTTTAAATCTCACATTGAAGCGCAGTTCCTCTCTTGCAAAAGTTGAGATTTTCAGTGACGGAGTACTGGTTAACAGCGGAGAGATTGTCAGAAGAAAACCTGAGATGAAAATAAATATTTCCGCTTTAAATACTGAAGTAATGCTGAAGTCAGGTACTGATACCAGCCTTCTGAAGTTAATGCTTAATGAAAAATACGTTCCGTATTCCGTGAACGGGAATCAGAATGATAAGTTCAGATTTTATGAAAACATTGTTTCCGATAAAAGCACTGAAACAGTAATGTCTTATGTCTTTTTACCGGAATTCATTGAAGGTACGAACAGGCTTGGTCTGATCTTAAAAAATGAAAGAGATGATCCTGATACTGTGATTTATGATTTTACTGTAAGCAATATCCTGAAAGTAAAAGACCTCTACAATTTTCCGAATCCGATGAAAGGAGAAACTGATTTTGTTTTTAATCTGACGGGCGATTCCAATCCCTTTAGTTCTAAAATAAAAATTTATACAACGGCGGGAAGGCTGATCAAAGAAATAAATTTCAATGCAGTGATCGGATTTAATAAAGTATTCTGGGACGGCAGGGATAATGACGGCGATATGCCGGCAAACGGAACATATCTGTACAAGATTGTTACGGAAGGGGAATTAAAATCTGAAACGGCAATACAGAAACTGGTAATATTAAGATAAATACTGTCGGATATATTACGTTTATGAAAAAGGGATTTTACAATGTATTATTTCTCATAATACGCTATGCTTGATCCGACCCATGTTTTTTCTTTATTGAAATCAACGCCCATCATTTTTCCTTTGCTTAGACGAACAAGATTGTTGACGAGCACGGGTTTGTCTTCCCAGAGATACAGAAGCCGGAGCTCAGCTTTAGCAGGGCTTTCAGGCGTGGAGATTACGGGCTCGTAATTTATTTTTCTCTGAAGAATGTAGTTCTGTTTTTCATTTTCGCTTATTGACTCAAGATCGGATTTTTTCAGATCAAATTTCACGCCTGCTCCGGCAAATGAATACAACGGTTTCAATACATAATTTTCAGTGTCATCGGGAAATTCAACATATTCATTCAGGAATTTTGTTTCAGGAACATATTTATTTTTAAAAAACGGAAGCGAATATTTGCTGATCTTAAAGAACCAGTTGGGATGAGCTACCCATTTTACGTCAATATCATCCGTGAAATTAAAATCATATTTAATATCGTTTCTTTTTTCAAGTTCATCGTTAATTACTCTGTTGTAAATCCGGTTTACGGGAATTTCTTTCCCGTCTTTTTTGTAAAACAATTTATTTTTTCTTCTTATCACTTCTGTGATGCATACCGGTTTAACTCCCAGATATTTTTCTGTGCATAAAAAATCAATATAAGTCTTCTGCTTTTCGGGTTCGATATCCAGAAGGATGACATTTTCCGGATCGGAATCTCCTACTATTACTTCTTTAATTCTGCTGATGTATGTGTCCTCATTAAGACCGCTGAAGTAATTTGTGAGACTGTCATCAATGCTGAAAAATTTTCTGAAGGCGGTGTTAAGCAGATGCTGATAACAGTACAAAGTAGCAAAGCCCTGCAGCTCAATTAACTGCGGGATAAGCTTTCCTTCACTGTCTTTGCAGACGGCGAAATCCAGCGAAAGCAACAGCGGATTCCTGTCCTCATCCGGAACGCGGAATTTATCCGGCAGAGCTTTTTCAGAATACTCGCGGAAATCTTTCGAATCAAGTGTTGCAAGGATTTCATCCGAAGCTTTCAGGATCTCATTCAGAAAATCTTTTGGAATAAAAACCGGAGTCTCCGCTATCCTGTATTCAATATGATAATTAAACTCTGAGTCTAAATATTTCAGAAATGAATTATACTTTTCTTCAGTGAAAGATGAATTGTAATTGTTCCTTAAGTGAGAAATCAAAATTTACGGAATTATGAAGTTATGTACAGTAAAATGTATTTCCTGAAAAATATAAATCAAGTCCGGAAAAACTCAGATGAGAAATTTTCCGTTCTCCATTACTTTATCGTCTTCAAGCCAGATATCAAAATCAATTCCGACACAATCTATGTGAGTTGTGGAAACCCAGTCAGCGCCCGTGTGCTCGGAATAAGGATGTCCGAATGCCATGTGAATGCTCGGGAGCTTTTCGTCCTGAAGAATATGACCTATTACTTTTGATATTGCTATGTTTGTTCCTATTGCAAATTCACCGACCCTGTTACTGTTTTCATCAGTTTTTGTATAAGCTGTCATTTCTTCCAGAAGATATGTGTTGCGGCAGTTCATTTCTTTTATTCTTGAATCTTCTATGTCAATATAAAGAGGCGTGTCTTTGAGATCACCGTATTTCTGGCAAAGATAATCACCGACTACTCCGTCACATACAAACAATCCTTCAACATTCATTGGTGAAGTGAATATTTCACCTCCCGGAAGATTTCCCCATTTATCAACTGAAATAATGCCGCTGGTCTTCAGCCAGTTTAGTTTGGGAGAAAATTCCGCAACAATGTCAGTGCCTCCCCGGGATTTGCATTTTATATACCTGGCTTTTCTTGCTTTCTCAATGAGTTTCTGGCTGAGTTCATCTACTTTTTTGTAATCAGCGCGCATTGCTTCCATCATTATCTGCTTATTTATGTTGACCATGTGACCGTGTCGCATTTTGTTGGAGTTTACTACTGAAGTCATCTGTATTCTCGAACTAAGTTCACCTGTCTGCGCCTGCGCACAGAAGATGCTTACCTGTGATTTGAGCATATCGTCAAGAATTTCCTTAGGCATATTGGGAGTAGGTCTCACAACGAAATCTTCCAGGACCATAAGACTGTATTCCGAACCGATTTTGTTTATCTCGCTTATAAGCGAAGCTGCAATTTCTATCGAATCATTATCAGTAATAAGCGTTATTCTTTCTTCGGGTTTCAGACGCAGACAGGCGTTTATTGCATTGTAAGCACCCTGTGACAATTCCGTATCAAAATCAATTTCAGTGATAAAAGTATTTTTCATTATAATATTGTTTGTTTTGAATTTGAATTATTCTCATTTGATTTGTTAATAATTGCAGGTTTGTAGTCAATGCCTGTATTAGTTTCTTCTATAATATAATCAACCAGCTTTTTAAAATCATTTCCGGATTCGTTCCATACTTTAAGCTGTCTGTCGGCTCCGGTGCCTTTTTCCATCATTTTAAAAATATAATTTACTTCTTCCCTGCTTTCGAGCTCATCAAGAACATCATCAATAAAGTCATAAAGTTCTCCTGCAAGTGATATAAAAGGCACTTCTTCCTGCTTTCCGAAGTCAATTAACTTTCCGTGAATTCCGTATCTTGCAGCTCTCCATTTATTTTCCATCATCAGAGATCTTTCATAAATTCTGAATCCGAGATTCTTCTGTATGAGCTTATGAAGTTTAACCACTACTGCCTGGATCAGCGCAGCAAGCGCTATTGTCTCGTTTATTGTCATCTGTACGTCGCAGATCCTGAATTCCAGTGTATTGTAAAAAGGATGCGCTCTTATATCCCACCATATTTTCTTTGCATTATCAATGCAGTTGGTTTTAATAAGGAGATTGATAAAACTGTCATACTCTGACAGACTTCTGAAAAAATCCGGAATTCCTGTTCTCGGAAATTTGTCAAAGACTTTAACCCTGTAGGATTTAAATCCTGTATTCCTTCCAAGCCAGAAAGGCGAATTTGTAGACAAGGCGAAAATATGAGGAAGGAAATATCTTGCTGCATTCATTATCTGAATACCTATTTCCCTGTTTGCAATTCCCACATGGACATGCATTCCGAAAATAAGATTAGCCCTTGCAGTTTCCTGCATTTCATTAATTATCTCGACATAGCGCGGATGATCCGTAATCTTCTGTTCCCGCCAGTCAGAAAAAGGATGAGTGCCGGCTGCCGCAATCCTAAGACCGTGCTGATCGGCAAGTTTAGCCAGAGAATTTCTAAGATCGGTGACTTCCTGCCTGGCTTCCTTTATATTTTCACAGATGTTTGTTCCGGTTTCAATCACCGACGCATGCATTTCGGGCTTGAAGTTTTCTTTTAACAGCATTTTTCCCTCTTCAAAAATTGTCTGAATATGGGACTGAAGTTCTCTGCTGACCGGATCGACAATTTGAAATTCTTCTTCTATTCCAAGAGTATATCTTTCACCGCTCATAAATTAAAATTCTCCGTATTATAAATTGAAGTTTTATTTATTCTTTTTTGAACCGGATTTTCCGGATTTAGTCTTTTTTTTTTCAGATAAACCGTTTGTAAGCATTTCCTGATTCGCAGATGATTTTATAAAATTACCCCATGTCATATTGTTGACTCCCGGCTGATGCTCCTTAGCTTTTCTTATAGCCATATTCGCAGCAGCTTCCACTACCCAGTCAAAATTTTTCTGACCGACTGAATTAACATCAGCATCCGGTGCCGGATTGCAGAAATCAATTGCATAAGGAATTCCGTCCCTTATTGCAAATTCTACTGTATTGAAATCATATCCGAGCGCTATATTTAATCTCAGAACATAATCTTTTACAAGATCAAGAAGACTCTGATCTACCGCATAATCTTCTACTACATATCTGAGATGATGCGGATTTCTCGGCTCATAAGGCATTATAAGAACATCTTTCCTGTCTATGCAGTAACATCTGAAGTACTGATCAAATGTAATCTCCTCCTGAAGCATCATCACAAGCTGTTCGGTTTCATTGTATTTTTCAAAAAAATCCGCAGCATCGTTAACTTTATATACGCTTTTCCATCCTCCTCCTGAAAAAGGCTTGAAATATGCAGGAAAACCTATGTAATTGAATATCGATTCCCAGTCAAGAGGGTAAGAAAGGTTACGGAATGAATTTGAATTCGTATCAGGCGGATTCTGATTAGAAGGAAGTAAAACAGTCTTAGGAACCGGTACGCCGACTTTTAGAGCAAGTGCATTATTAAAAAACTTATCATCAGCAGACCACCAGAAAGGATTATTAATAACGGCTGTTCCTGCAATCGAAGCATTTTTAAGAAAACCCTTGTAAAACGGCACATCCTGTGAAATTCTGTCAAATATGACATCATATCCGCAAAACTCACCCTGTATTACTTTATCAATTGTAACAAATTCCGCGGTGATCCCTTCAGTGTTCTTTTCATTGATTTTATCTACCAGCGCCTGAGGAAAAGTATTTTCCTGACCGAATAAAATTCCGATTTTTTTCATTAAATTTTTTTTGCTCCTTAAAATATTGTTTTTAAATTATAAAAATTAGTTACCAGAAATGAACTGGGTTTAAAAATTAGAATGGTATATTTTTAAAAATAACAAATTATTATATAAAATTATATGAATAATTTCTGATAATTGGATGAATCAATCAACTCTGCCCAAAACGATATAAAAAATATTACTAAGATTAAAACCCGGGTAAGAGTATTTATGTCTTTCTGTGTAAATCTGTGTCAACTGCGAGAGAAATGCGTACATCGGAAAAAAAGATTTATATTGTCTAAAAAAACATATAAATTGTTTTGTAAAACAGTAAAAAGTTGAATCTGTCAGGTGAGAATTAATTTAAAAGAAAAGTCTGACAGTGAAATATTTTACCGGAAAATATACTTTAAATAAAAAAGTTAAATTATTTCAGATACTCCTTATTAAATCCTTGATATTACATTCTAATGAGATTATATTTGAACAGAAATGAACGGAATAAAACTAAATATAAAATTCGTCTTGTTGTTTTTAATAACTTCAGGACTTCTTTACGGCGCTGTTACTCTTCAGTATTTCACCGCCAGAGATGTAGCTAACGGGGTTTTGGTTGAGTGGAAAACTGGTGAAGAAGGCGGAACATCCAGATTTGAAATAGAAAGAAGCGCCGATACTCCCGATAATTTTATTTATATAGATTATAAAACTGCAACAGGAAATAATTCTTATTATTCTTTCCAGGATAATTCGGTTGAATCCGGAACTGATGTATCATCATCAATTTATTTTTACAGACTGAAGTGTTTGGATCAGAATGGTAATTACACATACACTAATCATATCACTGTATCTCATACAGTATCAGGAATAAGAAGCACCTGGGGAAGTATTAAAGCAATATTCAGATAGATATTTAAAAAATCATCTCTAAACTAATTATAATCCGAAGGGAGAATTTAAATGTCAGAATCTACAAGAAACCTTAGTGTCACGCCAGAAGAGATCCAGCAAGGCAAAACAATGGCTATCATTTCCTACTTTATTTTTTTCATACCTCTTTTAATGGATGATATGAGAAAGAATAAATTTGTGATGTTCCATACGGAACAATCTATCGTTGTGTTAATATGTTATGTCATTTCAAGTATCATCGCAAGCATTACCTGCGGAATAGGAATAATTCTGTGGATTCCGTGTATTATTCTGTTAATTATGGGAATAATGAATGCAGCTAACGGAGAAATGAAAGTTTTGCCGGTCGTTGGTCAGTATGGTGAAAAGTTCAATCTGGTAAAATAGATTTTTTAAATTTTTATATTTAAGCAATCTGCTCACACAAAGCGGATTGCTTTTTTTAATTCTGCTTCCGTATTGTTTATCATAAGTTTATAAAAAACTGAAGGCAAACTATTGATAGTTTATTTCGTAACACAGATAAAATTTCAAATTAAAATCAGATTATGAATACAATGCCTGCAGAATTACAAACCGCAAAAACATTTTTTTTAGTATCTGCTATAATTAATATTCTCGGTTTTCTCGGCTGGGGCACTTCCACGGTTGTCGGAGGTATAGCATCATGCGGCATAGGGTGCCTGCTCGGGTTTCTTCCGGTTGTAAATATAATAAGCTCCGTTATGGATTTTATTGCCTATAATAAGCTGAACACTCTTAACCAAAAAGGTACTTTCAGCACCGTACAGACTGCAGCCGTGTTTCAAATTGTAACTATAATTACGGGAAATATTGTAAGTTTCATTTTCGGAATAATTATAATGTCTTATCTTAATAAAGATGAGGTAAAAAATTATTTGCGTGATAAAGAAATTTTTTAAGTAACGGGTTAAAAGTGTATAGTTAAAAGTAAAATACAACCGCCGGTAATTCAAAATGAGTTTTCTTTCGGCTTTACGCTTTAAATTTTCAAATAAATCAAATGTTCGATAAATTAGAAAAAGTCAGATCAAGATATAATCAGATCGCTGAGCTTCTTTTAAATCCTGAAATTACAAAAGATCAGAATGAATTCAGAAAATTAAGAAAAGAATACTCTGATCTGGAGGATATTGTAAACAATTACGATATTTATTTGCAGACAAAAAAGGAGATTGAAGAGAACAAACAGCTGATCTATGATACAAATGAAAGCGAAATGAGAGAGCTTGCAAGGGAAGAGCAGGAAAGACTTGAGGATAAATTATCCTCAGTTGAAAATGTAATAAAGGAACTTCTCATCCCTAAAAATCCTGAAGATGATAAAAATGCAATCTTTGAAATCAGAGCCGGTACGGGCGGCGAAGAGGCGTCTATTTTTGCTCATGATCTTTACAGAATGTACACAAGATATTTTGAACTGAAAGGATGGAAGGTTGAAACCATAGAATTCAGTGAATCTTCCAATCCCGGAGGAATCAAAGAAGCCGTTCTCAATGTAAGCGGTAAAAGTATTTACGGTGACCTGAAATACGAAAGCGGTGTGCACAGGGTTCAGAGAATTCCCGAAACCGAAACAAAAGGAAGAGTTCATACCTCTGCTGCATCAGTCGCAGTTTTTCCCGAAGCTGAGGATTTTGATCTTGTTATAAATGATAATGACCTGAAAATAGATGTATTCAGATCAGGCGGGGCTGGCGGTCAGAATGTGAACAAAGTGGAAACGGCTATAAGGATCACTCACCTTCCTACAAACACTGTTGTACAGTGCCAGGATGAACGCTCACAGTTAAAAAATAAACTCAAGGCAATGAAAGTTCTGCGGTCAAGACTGTATGAGCTTGAACTTGAAAAAAGAGACAAAGAGCAAATATCCCAGCGTAAAAATATGGTAAAGTCCGGAGACAGAAGCGATAAGATCAGAACATATAACTTTCCTCAGAACCGTCTTACGGATCACAGGATCGGCTTAACGCTTTATAATCTTTCGGATGTAATGGAAGGGGACCTCGATGAGATAATTGACCGGCTGAAAACTGCTGACAGGGCTGAGCGGCTCGGTGATGTCGGATGATTAATATTTATAAATCAGTAGTTTGATTATTTCTTATTTAACTGTTTATTTTCACTTTGCTATTTCAATTTCCCGTAATAAACCAGCGTATCATAATCCAAAGCGACTTCTCCCTTCACATTGAACTTCCGGAACATATTTTTTAAATCTTTAATCATATTATCGAAATTTTCGCCTTCGAGAGGAATGTAAGATGAAGAAAGCAATCTGCCTTCAAGTCCTTTGTAATCAAGTGATTGCCGATAATTAAAAATCTTCTTATTGAAATTATAAGGAGAATAAAATTTATTTATAACTTTATCGTCTGTATTTGCAGAATGATTTACTTTCTCATAATCGGTTCCGTATATTTTTAATAAATCATAATAAGTTTTCATAAAATCATTTGATTCTGTCTTTTCATTCCAGATAAGAATTACATATCCGTCTTTTTTAAGAATTCTTTTAAATTCCGGTTTACATTTGTCTTTATCAAACCAGTGAAATGCCTGACATGAAATTATCATGTCGATACTTTTATTTTCAAGTTGAGTGTTTTCTGCAGTCCCGTTTATGCTGATGAATTCCGGAAATTCTCCGAGAAAATTTTCAGCAGCATTGCGCATCTCATTATTTGGTTCTACTCCGTAAACTTTATTTCCGTTGTTTAAAAATAATTTTGCAGAGATACCTGTTCCTGATCCGATATCTGCAATCACGTTCTTATCTGACAGATTGCATTTCGTTTTCAGAAAATTTATTATTTCGGAAGGATATCCGGGTCTGTATTTCACATAATTTTCAACACGGTTTGAAAATCTTTGAGTACTGTCTGAGTTTTTCATATTTTTCAAGATAAGTTATAATAAGAAATACTTTGAGATATTTTTTCTTCCTGAAACAGTGATTTTAATAAAAAGGAATGTGATTTTAATGTTAATTCCGGCTTTCCAGAATCAGATAAAAACAATCATTGTAAAAAATTCTCAGATTTAGTATTTTGAAAGTTACAATTTTACGGGCAGTTAGCTCAGTTGGTTAGAGCGCTACGTTGACATCGTAGAGGTCATTGGTTCGAATCCATTACCGCCCACAATATTTCAATTATCAATTGAAAATTCTCAGTGTTTAATTGCATCATACATATACAAATAAATGAGCGATAAGATAAAAATATCATTTCCGGATAAAAGCATTAAAGAATTTGAAAAAGGCATAAATTCTTACGAAATAGCCGCGTCTATCAGCAGAAAGCTGGCTGATGATATACTGGTAGCGGAAGTTAACGGTAAAATGAAAGATCTTTCAGCTCCTTTAAATGAAGATTCGGAAATCGTATTTCATAAATTTGATTCTGAAAAAGGCAGGGAAGTATACTGGCATACAACGTCACACATAATGGCGCAGGCGATTGAAGAGTTATTTCCAGGAGCTAAATTCGGAGTCGGACCTCCGATCGAAAACGGATTTTATTACGATATAGATTCCGATAAAAAATTTTCTGATGAAGATCTGGCAAAGATCGAATCAAAAATGCTTGAGATTTCAAAGAGAGATCTTAAACCCGTAAGAAAATATCTGAAAAGAGCCGATGCGATAAATTATTTTAATTCAGAAAGGAAAGATCCTTATAAGGTAGAAATACTTGAAACAATTGCAAAAGACGAAGAAAATGTTTCGCTGTACAGTCAGGGTGAGTTTACTGATCTTTGCAGAGGACCTCATCTGCCTACCACTGCGAAGGTTAAAGCAGTTAAACTGCTTTCTGTTTCCGGTTCTTACTGGAGAGGTGATGAAAAGAGACAGATGCTTCAGAGAATATACGGAATCTCATTTCCAAAGCAAAAAGAACTTGATGAATATTTAAAGAATCTTGAAGAAGCCAAAAAACGCGATCACAGAAAATTAGGCAAAGAACTGGAGCTTTTTTCGTTCCACGAAGAAGGTCCGGGATTCCCGTTCTGGCATAATAACGGAATGATATTGCTTAACAATCTTAAAGAATATCTCAGGGGTAAATTAGCGGAACTTGATTATCAGGAAATAAATACTCCCATAATACTTAATCAGAAACTCTGGCTGCAATCGGGACATTATGAGAATTACAAAGAGAATATGTATTTCACAGAAATAGATGAAAGGGATTTTGCAGTCAAACCTATGAATTGTCCGGGAAGCACTATGGTTTACAGAACTTCGATGAAATCATACAGGGACCTGCCGCTAAGACTTTTTGAATTCGGACTTGTGCACAGACATGAATTGTCGGGAGTTTTGTCCGGACTTTTCAGAGTCAGAAGTTTTACTCAGGATGATGCGCATATTTTTTGCACCCCTGATCAGATCGAAGAAGAAATCAGCATTCTTATTAAACTCATATTTGATGTTTATAATACTTTCGGATTCAATGATGTGAAAGTATATCTTTCTACAAGACCCGAGAAATATATCGGATCACTCGAAGTATGGAACAGTTCGGAAAAATCACTTGCTTCAGCTCTTGAAACTGCAGGAGTGAAATACAAGATAAACGAAGGTGACGGCGCTTTTTACGGAGCGAAGATAGATTTTGTAGTAAAGGACAGTCTCAGAAGGGACTGGCAGCTTGGCACAATACAGCTTGATTTTTCAATGCCGGAAAGATTCGGACTGGAATACATAGGAGCTGACAGTAAGATTCACAGACCTGTTATGATACACAGGGCTATCTTCGGTTCTTTTGAGAGATTTGTCGGAGTATTAACTGAACACTATTCAGGTTATTTTCCTTTATGGCTGACACCGGTGCAGGTAAACATACTTCCTATTACGGATTCACATAAAGATTATGCAAAAAGGATTTATGATGAACTCAGAAAAGATGGATTCAGGGTGAATGTAGATAACAGAAACGAAAAGATCGGATTCAAGATAAGGGAATCGGAGAATAAGAAAATCCCTTATATGATTATAATAGGCGATAAAGAAGTTGAAAACAATAATATTTCGGTCAGGCAGCATTTAAAAGGTGATATAGGAAAATTTGAATTGAATGAGTTTAAGGAAAAGATTAAATTACAGTCTTCTAACAGGGAAGATTACAATTAAATAAATCAAATATAGATTATTAAAGGCAAACAGCAAAAGGAACGCACTAACAGTCAGATACGTGCGCCTCAGGTCAGAGTAGTAGATGAAGACGGAAATGCTCTAGGAGTAATGTCAAGTTATGAAGCTTTGCAGATAGCTTCTGCAAGGGGACTGGATTTAGTCGAGATTTCGGCGACTTCCAAACCGCCGGTATGCAAGATAGTGGATTACGGTAAGTTTAATTACGAAAGGCAGAAAAAGGAAAAGCTTGCAAAGAAAAATCAACATGTCATGCACATCAAGGAGATCCGTTTCAATCCTAATACAGATACACATGACATTGATTTCAAGACTAAGCATTTGAGGCAATTCCTTGTGGAAGGTCATAAAGTAAAAGCTTATGTAATGTTTAAAGGAAGAATGATAACGCATCCTGAAATAGGAAGGAAGCTGATGAACGATATTGTTGAAAAGTTAAATGACATAGCAAAACTTGAATCTCCGCCGCGTATGGAAGGCAAGCAGTTATTTGCATATTTTTTGCCGGATAAAAACAAGATTCAGATATACAAGGATAATTTATCCAAAGAGAAAAAGCAGCAAATTAAATCTGCTGAAGACAAAGAAACTATAAGTTTAATTACTAAAGAAAATAAAACCACAGAAAAAGAAGATGCCTAAAATGAAATCAAACAGAGCCGCTAAGAAGAGATTCAAAGTTACCGGCACTGGAAAAGTAAAAAGGGAAAAAGCCTACAGAAGTCATATTCTTACAAAGAAATCCAACAAGAGAAAAAGACAGTTAGGAAAAGCAACACTGGTTTCAGTATCGGAAACCAGAACAGTCAAAAGGCTTATTCAAGCATAATTATAAATTTTTTTAAGGAGAAAAAATGCCTCGCTCAAAAAACAAAGTAGCATCGCACAGAAGAAGAAAGAGAATACTCGAAGAAGCAAAAGGATACGTTGGTGCAAGGAGCAAAGTATATACTGTTGCAAAAAATTCAGTTGAAAAAGGACTTACTCACGCTTACAGAGACAGAAGATTAAAAAAGAGAGAGTATAAAAGCCTGTGGGTAACCAGAATAAATGCAGCGGCAAGATTAAATGACACTACTTATTCGAAACTGATCAACGCTCTGAACAAAAAAAATATTGATATAAACAGAAAGATCCTTGCTGAACTCGCATACAGTAACTCTGCTGCTTTCAGTGAGATAGTAAAATTTGCATTACAGTAATTTCATTATTTGTCAGATACTAAAAATAAGGCGGATAAGTTTATTCGCCTTGTTTTATTTTCAAAGGTAAAACAAATCTATGCTTGATAAAATCGAATCCTTAAAATCCGAAGCTTCTTCAGAATCCGGCATTATCAAAGACGGAAAATCTCTTGAAGACTTTCGTCTTAAATATCTCAGCAGAAACGGGCTTCTGAATTCTTTATTTGAAGAGTTTAAAGAAGTCAGCAGGGAATCAAAAGGCGTTGTCGGAAAGAATCTGAACGAACTCAAGGTTTATCTGCATAAAATTTATGATGAAAAAAAACAAACCATTGAAACTTTATCCGGAAAAAATTCCGAAACCGAAGACATTTCTATGCCGGGTTTAAAATACAATAAAGGGACGAAGCATCTGATTAACTCAGCCCTAGATGAGATTCTTGATATTTTCGGAAGGATCGGATTCAGAATTTATGAAAGCGATGAGATAGAAGATGAATATCATAATTTTGACGCTCTTAATACGCCTGATTATCATCCGTCAAGGGATATGCAGGATACATTTTATATTGACAGCAAAGGAAAAGACAAAAAGTATCTTCTCAGAAGTCATACCTCAACCGGTCAGATCAGAGTAATGGAAAATAATACTCCGCCGATCAGGGTTATTGTCCCGGGTAAATGTTACAGAAATGAGGCAATTAGCGCAAGATCACTGGCATTCTTTCATCAGTTTGAAGTTCTGTATGTTGATAAAAATGTAACTTTCAGGGAGCTGAAAGGAACTTTGAATTATTTTGCGAAGGAATTTTTCGGTGAACAGTTAAAAACAAGATTAAGACCTTCTTTCTTTCCTTTCACGGAACCTTCGGCAGAATTTGACGTTGAATGTTTTCTTTGTAAAGGTCAGGGATGCAGAGTCTGCAAATACACAGGCTGGCTGGAAATAGGAGGAGCAGGAATGGTCGATCCGAATGTATTTGAAATTATCGGATATGATCCTGAAGTTTATTCCGGTTACGCTTTTGGAATGGGACTTGAAAGGACGCTTATGATAAAATACGGAATTCCCGACATACGGCTGTTTTATGAAAATGACGTAAGATTTCTTAAACAATTTTAGATCAGATTTTTTTACATAAAACCGGTATAATCAATATACCGAATGAAATAAAAAATAAATAAATTCAAAAGGAGAAGTAAATGTTAAGAAAAAAAATAACGGCAATGTTTACCATTGTAATCATTTCCGCTTTACTTATCGGTTGCGGGGAAAAGAAAGAAACTACAACAACTGATATTAAATCAACAGAGAGTAAGACAACAGACACCAAAACCACAACAACAATTACCAAAACAGACACGGTAAAATCAATTCAAACTCAAACAACTGAAAAAAAAGACAGTTCAATGGAAAAAAACAAAGCAGTAGAAAAGACAGATCAGACAAAGTCCTCAAGCGGTGACATTGTAAAGATGGAAACAACAATGGGTACAATTAAAATAAAACTGTATACCGATAAAGCTCCGATTACCACAACAAACTTTAAGAAACTGGTAAACGAGGGATATTATAACGGGATACTTTTCCACAGAGTCATTGACGGATTTATGATTCAGGGAGGTGACCCCACCGGTACAGGGGCAGGCGGTTCAAAAGAAACTATTCCGGATGAATTCGGTCCCGGCTTAAAACACTCTAAAGCCGGAATACTTTCCATGGCAAACAAAGGTCCTAATACCGGCAGTTCGCAGTTTTTCATAACTCTTGCTGCAACTCCATGGCTTGACGGAAAGCATGCAATATTCGGAGAAGTGATCGAAGGTATGGATGTAGTTAATAAGATCGGGAAAGTAAAAACCGGTCCTAATGACAAACCCGTTACTGATGTAAAGATGACGAAAGTAACTCTTACTGATAAATAAATATCATAAAAAATTTTTATTAAAGCTGTTCGGGAAATTTATTTCCGGAACAGCTTTTTTAATTTACATCTAGAGCTTTAAATTCCAGTTTTTTAATTCATCAAGAATTTTGTAATCAGTCAGATCGTAATGAACAGGAGTAACTGATATGAAATTTTCTCCTATTGCAATCTGGTCGAATTCACGGTTATCATCCAGTATATCCATTTTTCCGGTAAGCCAGAAATATTCCCTGTTATTCGGATCAAGTCTCGATTCGTAATGGTCATCCCAGACGGATTTTCCCTGCTTGGTTATCAAAACCCCTTTTATTTCTTTTTTGCTCACCGGAGGTATATTCACGTTCAGAAGAGTTCCTTTTGGAAGACCTTTTTTCAGAACTGTCTTTGCGATCTTAGAAGCGAATGAAGATGCAACGGAAAAATCTCTGTAAGTAAAACTAGCAAGTGATACGGCAACAGACGGGATGCCGAGAATTGTTCCTTCCGTGGCAGCCGAAACAGTTCCCGAATAAATAATATTAATTGCCGTGTTTGCTCCGTGATTGATCCCGGAGATCAGCAAATCGATCTTTTTATTTTTCAGAATATTTCTTACTGCAAGTTTTACGGAATCTGCAGGAGAACCTTCCACTGCGTATCCGTAATAATTTTTGTCAATTAAATTTTTTCTGTATCTGACAGGATTGGCAACTGTGATCGAATGTCCGACTGCGCTTTGCTGAGTATTAGGCGCTACTACAATCACTTCGGCGAATTTTTTTATTGCTCTCCATAATGCTTTTATTCCTTCTGACTCTATTCCGTCATCATTTGAAATCAGTATCACAGGTTTTTTATTCAAAATATTTTAAATTAAAATTTTTGTTTGATAATTTTTCCGGCGGCAAAATATAACTTATTCTGATGATTCTTTGGTTTTCTGAAGTAAATTCCAGATCATTGTTTTCAGTTCTTCAAGATTTTCCCCCGAAACTGATGAAATAATGATCTTCGGCTCTTTGGTTTTCATTCTTGCAAGTTTCTTCTTCAGTTCATCTGAAACAGCATCAGCTTTTGTGAAGCATATAATTCCCGGCTTGTCAATAAGATGCGCTTCGTATGTTTTTAATTCTTTTAAAAGTATTTTGTAGTCTTTCAGAAATTCCTTTCGGGTTTTGGTCTCATCAAGATTTGTTGAGTCTATCAGAAAAAGAAGTATTCTTGTTCTTTCAATATGCCTTAAAAACTGAATTCCCAGACCCTTTCCGCTTGAAGCTCCTTCAATGATTCCAGGGATATCCGCTACCACAAAGGAATCATATTCCTTGTATCTTACAATCCCGAGATTCGGGGTCAGTGTTGTAAAGGCGTAATCAGCTATTTTTGGTTTTGCGGATGAAATTTTGGAAATCAAAGTGGACTTGCCTGCATTCGGAAATCCGACAAGTCCGGCATCGGCTATCAGCTTCAATTCAATCTGCAGAGTCTTTTCCTGACCCGGTTCACCAGGCTGCGCTTTTCTCGGCGCCTGATTGGTGGAATTTTTAAAGTGAGTATTTCCTTTTCCTCCTCTTCCTCCCTTAAGAACAATTTTTTCTTCGCCGTCTTTCAGAAGTTCATACAAAACTTTTCCCGAATCAAAATCCTTTATTATACTTCCGCACGGAACTCTGATCAGAATATCCTTTCCGTTCTTACCCGTCTTTAAAGCTCCTTCTCCGTGATGTCCTCTTTCAGCTTTGTAATGAGCTTTGTATCTGAAGTCTATGAGTGTTGATAGCTGTGACGAAGCTCTGAATATCACATCACCGCCTTTGCCTCCGTCGCCTCCGTTCGGTCCTCCTTTCGGAACGAACTTTTCCCTGCGGAAACTAACGCATCCGTTCCCTCCGTCGCCTGATTTAGCATAGATCTTTGCATGGTCTAAAAACAATTTTCACTCCTTACTTTTAAAATAATCATTTAGAATATTTACGAATTTTACCACATCTTTATTGTATATGTCCACTCTGTTTGAAAGGAATACTTCCTTAAGATGATTTGATGCCTCAAACCATGTTTTATAATTGCTTAATTTATTAAAAGACTTTTCTCTTTTCATTATGTCGGAATCATAAATCCTGTCAAGGATTTTTTCACTCTGCTTCTCATCAAATAAATCCTTTAAGTTTTTAATCTTAGCTGAATTATTCCTTTCGATATCAGCATTAGTTACAGTACTTTTCTCCTGTGCATTTGAAAGTTCTTCGGAATAAATCTTCTCCTTTTCCACTGCAATTTTTAATTCAACGGGTTTTTCAGAAGCAACAGGCATTTCAGTTTCTAAAGGCAGTTCTATGGTAATAACATTTTCTTTTTCCGGTATAAAAGAATTATTTCCGGATAAATCTGCTAAAGAAGTTTCTTCCTTTACCGGATAGCTGTATTTGTCAGTCAGGATTTTTATTATATCTTTTAAACTTATCCCGGATTCTTCGGACAGATCTTTTATTCCGGTGAATTTATCAGCAAGACTGTGATAGGATTTATCTTCCAGAAAGATCTTTATAAATGAATACGGCACAGAAGATTCAAGATTGTAATTTGCTTCCGTCTCATATTTAAGTAAAAAGATCTGAAGGAAAAAATTCTTTATTTTGACATTTGAAATGTCATTTGTCAGTTTTCCGTATAATGCATTATTTGTGCTGTCAATAATAGAACTCAGTTCTGTCTTTGTGACAAATATAGGAGAACTTTCATTTATAAAACTCTGTATTGATTCCGAATAAAATTTATAAAAAGGAAAATAGTTAAGCTTATTGAGTAAATCGTTAGGCGGACGTGATTCGAAATTCTTAAACAGAAATGTCTGCAAAGTCCATTTTGGACGGATCGCGTAATTGAAATATAGTTTGTTTGACTTCGAAATTTGTTCCAATATCTCATCCCTGCCCGAATGCGGATCGAATTCAATTAAAAAATAATTTTTTGTAAAATCCGACAAACCGCTCTTTACAATCTGTTCCTTATTGATTTCGCTCAGACTGAAAATGATCTCGTTTTCGCGGTCAATTTTATTTTGTACAAATTCTTCAAACATGTTTGTTAAATTTAAAATAAAATTTGAATAAATAATAATTACGGCAGTAGATTTATCAGATTAAAATATTTTACCGAGTTTTTCCTTTATCAGTTTATCAGCTTTATCTTTATCAAAACTTTCACCGCTTTCGGCTCCTTTGCTTAATTCTTTCAGAATCTCTTCCTGAATCCTGCCTCTCTTTAAGGCAACGGAATACGGAATTCTGCTGAATGTAACCATCGAATACTTAGGAACAAATGTATCCGGGTATTTTTTATAAAGTTCGGTCTCAATTTTTTTCCTTAGTAAAAAATCTCTGTCTGATACCAGATCTCTCATTTCTATAAAATTTTCCTGAGCAAGATCGGCTATGGCATCCGAATTAATTTTGCGCAGTTCCTGATACTCGCTGAATATTTTTTTCCAGTCCGTACCGTATTTTTCAATACATTCATTCAGGCAAGTACAGTCTTCAAATGCAGCATTCATTCCCTGTCCGAAAAAAGGCACAATTGCATGACATGCATCTCCCAGCAATGCGACCCTGTCTTCTATGATCCAGGGATAGCATTTGACAGTCATCAGACTTCCGGTAGGATTATGAAAAAAATCTTTTTTGAAATCCGGAATCATTTCGTATGTATCCGGAAATTGTTTTTTGAAAAATGCATCGGCTCTTTCTTCCGTACTGAGATATTCAAAACTGTTTTCTTCTCCGAGAGAAAGGTCATATGCCAGGAATAAAGTACATGTAAAACTCCCGTCAGGATTTGGAAGCGCGATAAGCATAAAAGAACCTCGTGGCCAGATATGCAGCGCATTTTTATCCATAAGAAAACTGCCGTCTTTTCCAGACGGAATCATCAGTTCCTTATAACCGTAATTTTCATAATGCTGTGCAAAATTGAATCGCGGGATCTTCTGCATTTCTAATCTTACAGCGGAAGTTGCGCCGTCTGTTGCAATAATCCTGTCAGACTTAACAAGCGAAGTCTCTCCTGTCAGCTCATTACGGAAATTTATTTCACCGTTCTTAAAATCAATTCCGCTGCAGCGCTGATTAAAAAGTATCTTCACCCCGGGATTCTTCTCTGCAAGATCCATAAGTGATTTATTAAGGTCGGCTCTCGAAACAGCATTGATATATTCGGAATCGTCTTTGCCGTATCTCTGAAATGAAAGTTCACCTTCGACCAGATGGATCATTCTTCCGTACATCGGAATTGCAATCTTCCTGATCTCATCGTACAATCCAACTTCCTTTAAAGCATGAATGCCCCGTGTCGACAGCGCCAGGTTTATGGATTTGCCTCCTGCTGCTCCTGATTTGCGCATATCCGGTCGTCTTTCATAAACACTGACTTCAAATCCCTTTTTTGCAAGGTATACAGAGAGAAGTGAACCTGCAAGTCCTGCTCCGACTATTGTTATTTTTTTCACCTGTATAAAATTATTTGCAAATAAAAAATAATGGTTTTATTCTTTCAAAGATATATTAAAGATAAAGGAGTCTGTTTTTAAAAATATAATTTATCTCCGTGCAAAATCCCGGAAAAATTTCTGACTTCTTCAAAAGTATTATAAAGAGGAACCGGCGCAACTCTTATAACATCAGGTTCTCTCCAGTCGCAGATAACTCCTTCACCTATGAGTCTGTTATAAGTATCTCTTCCCCCGGATCTTAATCTGAGAGAAAGCTGACATCCTCTTTCATTTTTTTCAGAAGGAGTTATGATTTCAATATTATTATCATTTTTTTCTTTCAGGAGAAATTCAAGATATGCCGTAAGTTTTTCGCTTTTGATCCTTAAGTTTTCCATTCCCGCTTCTTCGAAAATATCAAGAGAAGCATTAAGCGCAGCAAGTTGCAAAATAGGCGGATTACTCAGCTGCCAGCTTTCAGCAGTCGGGATCGGAATGTATCTGTGATCCATAAGAAATCTTGTTTTCTTGTCGTGTCCCCACCAGCCGAGAAATTTCGGAAGCGTATTGTCTCTCAGATGTTTCTCATGAACAAAAGCCCCGCCTATTGCCCCGGGTCCGCCGTTAAGATATTTATAATTGCACCAGACGGCAAAGTCAACGTTCCATTCGTGAAGTTTAAGCAGCATATTCCCTGCGGAATGGGCAAGATCAAATCCGGCGGTACATCCTTTTTTATGAGCTGCTTTGGTAATTCTTTCAATGTCAAATGCCTGTCCCGAATAATAATTTACTCCGGCAAACCAGACTAAGGCAATGGATTCACCGTCTTTTTCAATAAGATCTTCTATGTCTTCAGTTCTTATCCTGTCTTCTCCTTTCCGCGGTTTCATTTCAATCAAAGCATTCCCTGCATCAAAGCAGTCAGTTCCCGCAATCATTGAATGAAAATTAATCTGTGACTGAACCGCATAATGATCCGAAGGGAAAGCATTCGACTCAATTAAAATTTTATAACGCTTTTTATCCGGACGGTAAAATGAAATAAAAAGAAAATGAAGATTTGAAGTAAGTGAATTCATGTTAATTACTTCCTCCGGTTTAGCGCCGGTTATCTTAGCAGTTTTATCCGTCAGCAATTCATGATAAGGCAGCCACGGATTCTTTGCATGAACATGACCTTCCACGCCAAGCGTTTCCCAGTCTTTTAATTCCTGCTCAACGTATGATCTTAGAGACTTCGGCTGAAGACCGAGAGAATTTCCCGCAAGGTAAATTACTTTTTCACCGTCAGGTCTTACGGGAATTAAAAATTTTTCACGGAAATTTTTTAAAGGATCATTTTCATCCGCTTCGGCTGCAAACTGTTTGTCTGAACTGTATTCTTTCAACAATATTTGATGGTTTGTATTTAGATCAGTTTAAATTTTATAGCCTCTGAGAAATTTTCCCATTTTAACGGGATTTAATGATGCTTTCAGAAATGCTTCGTTCGCCTCCTCAAAGGATTTCTGTCTGTTGTAAATAAGCTCGTTTATCAGTTCGTAAGTATCTTCATACGATATGAATTCATTGTAATAAGAATGAACTATCTCGCTTGCAAGCTTTGCCCTGTTGTCAAATATTTCGACAAACCTTTTGTCGGGTTCATTTTCCTTTGCATCAAAGATAAGAATGTTGAAATATCCTCCGACACCCATATTGAATTTAGCCGCGGCGATAGTAGCCCTTAAAAGCTGTATCATTCCTTCGACCCTGTCAATGCTGTTTCTTCTTTCGTCAAGTGTTTTGCTGCTAACATAATCGGAAAAGATTATCTGTGCGGAATCCGAACCTGAGCCGACAGTTTCAAAAATTGAACCTGCCATCTCCATATTCATTTCAGTCTTCAGGGAGAGTTTGCATATCTTAAACTCCTCATTCGAATCAAAGCCGCAGATTATTGCGGCGTTCAGAAAAACCGAATCGACTTCTTCTGCATTCCTCCAGTTCATAAGGTCATAAACTTTTTCCTTAAGATCCTTCTGCGTAATTTCGATCTTTTCATCCTTGTCTTTATGATAAAATCCCTGAGTAAAATCATTTGTGTCAAAATTAAAATAGCCTTTTACAATATCATTAATATGCCTGTGCTTTACCGCAAGCATTGATTCAAATCCCATCCTGCAGATCTCATCAATTGTCTTGAAATTTTTCGACATTTCAGATGATTTATTCCGCATTATTTCAAATTCTTTCAGCAGTTTCTGCTTGATTGATTTTCTTACTTCATCTCCGATAGCAGTCGTACCCGTTCCGCCGTACACGGCTTCAAGCTTTACATTTTCACGGATCACTGTAGGAATTATTTTTTGTATTTTGTCCGATGACAACATGATTCTTACCGAACCGATAGTAGTCTGCTCATCGCAGCACATAGCCCCGGAATGAGAATTGAATTTTATAGCATTTACGACAGTCATGATTGTGTATTAAAAAATTTTTTAACTGAAAATTTATACTTTATATCCTCTTAAAAACATATTAAGCTTGTCTTTGTCGGATGCATTGCTGAAAAAAGCGGCTTCAGTTTCAGCAAAGCTGAATTCTTTTTTATTGTAAACGATCTTCTCCGCAAGGTCATGACAGACATCTTTCGGAATAAGATTGTGATCGTAAGCTCCCACTATTTCCTTAAGGAGCTGTGTCTTTTCACCGTTAATATCGAAGAATCTTTCGTTATGATTTCTTCCGTTACCGTCGAGGTATATAATATCATAGTAACCGCCGATCTCGCTGTTTTTAATTGCCGACTGATTTGTAATTCTGACCAGCTCGACAAGACCGAGTATTTTATCTATGCCGTTTCTTCTCTGGTCAAGATCGAGAGAATTAATCATATTTACAAAGTCAAGTGAAGTGCTTGTAGAACCTGCGCCGACAGAATTGTAAATACTTGTTGAAAGATAAAGATGTGTCATTCCGCCGTAAAAATCGAAAGCATTAAATCCTGATTCCTGGTCTGTTCCTATAATAATTGCTTCCACTTCCTGAATGTCCTTCATATTCGATGATTTCATCATTATGATCTCCATTGCCTTGGAAACAATTTTATCATCTTTTATCTCGATCTTTTTTCCCTCAGAAAAATAAAATCCTCTGTTAAAGTCGTCGATCGTAAAACCAAGAAGACCGTAAAGTTTTTTACTTACTTTTTCATGAGAGATATCCTGAAAAACTCTTAAAGCAATTCTGGCTACATCTTCTACAGTTCTGAACACGGGGTTTTCACTTCCTCTTCTCTTGTATTCGGAATATTCCGACTGCAGTTTTGATTTGATCATGCTTATCACATCCTTGACAACTGAAAGATTTCCTGCTCCGCCGAAAACCGCTTCCAGACCAAATTCATTGCTCATCTCTTCAGTAATAAGAGACTGCAGATTATCTGCGGTATGTACTCTCCTTCTTCCCCCGATGAAAAATTCCTCATCTGTGATTATTGCGCCTGATTTGTAACTGAATTTTAACGAATTTACGAGACCCATTATAATACTTTTTTATTTGATAAATTAACTTTGTATGAAAAACAAAATTCGGTTCTAATTATTTCAGCTGACTTTATAAATGAATACCCTGCTCGGAGCTGCATCAGAGACAAAATTTGGTATCTGAATATTCGTGAAATAAATTCCGTCTTCAATTTCATCAGGAACATAAATCATTTCTGTAATTGTGTTGAGGGAATGATTATTAACATCCGCTTCCCTTGAACCCATGGGAATTCCCCAGAAAATATGGTGCGCCGAAAGCTTTCCGTCGTCAAATGTCCTGTCAACAGAGGGAATGTCAATGAGAATGTGTTTTACATTAAGCTTCCTGATATATTCCATTGCATCAATTGAAAAAAACGGCGGAAGGTAGTCCATATATTTTCTGTATTTTTTGGAATCGTCATTGGGAAGCGTCCTTATGATCAGACCTTCAAAAAAATCCCTGTCGGCAAATTCAAGTTTTTCCTGGAGAATGACTTTAGTTATCATCATATCGTCTTCGCTTTTTTCGGGAATGTAAATGTCATTTGTATCGAATGCTCTTTCGGGATTGACTGTAATAAGAGTTGAAGGAATAAAAGATTCTTTCAGTGTCATGCTTACGGAAATTCTTTCCAGAGAAATATGACCTACGCATTCAGTGTGAGTCCCGTTGCAGTGCGGTATCAGACGGTATTCTTCAAAATTGCATCCGCCTCCGAGTCTGGTATCTCCGATGAAATCACCTGTTGAATATGCTTTGGATGTAGCTTTGTTGACATTATATGTGTTTGGCTGCTCTTCGTTGAATAATAACGGAATTGATATATCTGTTGGTTTTACCGTATCGCAGTTGTACTCCCGTTTTTTTAATTCAAACTTCATTTTCATGACAGTAAAATTCTTTGTTTAAACATTTTACATTTAAAATAAGAATTGACAATTAATAAAAGTCTGTTGATTTTACAAAAAAATAAAATATGTGCAGACAGTTCATAACAGCCGGTAAAATGTCCGGCTTAAGTAAATTACTAAAATCCATTTACAATGAAGATATAAAAATTAAGCTACTCGATGAGATACGCAAAGAAGAGGAAAATCTCGAAGAGGAAATTGAAAAAGAAATTGAAGAGCAGAAGAAGCATAAACGGGAGTCAGAAGGTTACGACGCTATACTTACACATAAAATTCCGCTGCTGGCTTATGATAACGGCGAAAAGATAATAACGGAAATGAAGTGGGGAATAATGTTTGACCCTGCAAAGAAAACTCCTTTGATATTCAATTCAAGAGATGACACCATTGGAACAAAGCCGTTCTGGAAGAAATTATTTGACAGGAACAGGATACTGATTCCGATGACGGGATTCTACGAATGGAAAGACATTGGTCAGAAGAAAAAACTAAAAATAAAAATCGAATTAAAGAACAAAAAAATATTTTTTGTTCCGGGGCTTTACTGGAAAAACAAAGAAGGTAAATCTGAATTTTCTCTTGTCACCACTTCACCCAGCAGTTTCCTGAAAGATATACATAACAGAATGCCGGTGATACTCGATGAAGAAAATGTATTCAGTTATTTTACGGATTCTCTTGAAGAAAATCTTGAGAAGCTTAAGCCGTCCAATGAAGAGATCAAAACAGAGGAGATGCAGAGCTGAACTCACAGCTTCAGTCTTCTTAATTTAGGAAAGAAAATAGAAACAAAAGTAACTACGAGTATAGTCATCACTCCGCCGAAGATCACCGACGGCACAGTCCCGAGCAGCTTCGCGGCAACACCGGATTCAAAAGCACCGATCTCATTTGACGATCCGATGAATATGCTGTTCACCGCAGAGACTCTTCCTTTCATATTGTCAGGCGTCATCAGCTGAATTATCGTAGCCCTGATCACGACGCTGACACTGTCAAAGGCTCCGCTTAAAGCAAGGATTACAAGTGAAAGATAAAAGTTTTTTGAAAGTGCAAAAATAATTATGCAAATCCCGAATCCGAAAACACTTATGATCAGATTCTTTCCTGCATTTTTAGTAAAAGGTCTCCGTGTCATTGTTACAGCCATAATCACTGCCCCGATTGAAGGAGCGGCTCTGAGAATTCCGAGTCCTTCAGGTCCGGCGAAAAGTATTTCACCAGCAAATATCGGGAGCAAAGCCACCGCCCCTCCGAAAAGTACTGCAAAGAGATCCAGAGATATTGCGCCGAGAACGATCTTCCTTTCAAAAACGAATTTCAGACCTGCGGTTAACTTTTCTTTTAAGGTCTGAATGCCGATTATTTCAGGAATCGGTTTATCTTTTATCGGAATGATCATCAGAACAGAAATGATCCAGAATATGACGATCGTAATGTAAGTATTTGCAGCACCGATGAATCCGTAAAGCAGTCCTCCTATTGCAGGACCGGTTACAGCCCCAGTCTGCCAGGTAGTGGTATTCCATGTGATTGCATTAGGCAGTGTTTCTTTAGGAACAAGCTGTGATACGAATGCAAAGAAAGAAGGAGCTGAAAATCCTCTTCCGATGCCGCTCAGAAATATTACTGAATATATAAGAACTAATTTTGCGGAGCTGAGGGAATGTATAAGATCAGATGTAATAAGCAGAAGCATTGCCGAACAGAAACTCATAAGCAGTACAGAGTAAAGAACAATCTTTTTTCTGTTACTGATATCGGTAATATGACCTGCAAACAGAAGAACGGAAATAGAGGGAATTGCTTCAGCAAGTCCGATCAGCCCGAGTGAAAAAGGATCCTTTGTGATTTCATAGATCTGCCATCCGACTATAACAGCCTGCATCTGTGAAGCTATAGTTATGCACAGTCTCGCTATAGTGAAATTTCTGAATTCCCAGAATCGCAGAGCAGCATACGGATCAGGTTTATCCTTTGATTCAGCTGATTTATCCAATTAAAAATTTTATCTGCAATCTGCTTTTTTATGAAGGATTATTCAAGTTTGTATTTTGTCGCTTTATAATTATAAAATTCCGGTATTCATTTCTCATGATTTTATGCTTGCATTATTTTAATAGGGAAATAAGCTTCAAGATTGAAAACAAGAAATTGCCACTAATTTCACTAACTGACACAAATTAGAAAATGTATCTTCAATACAATTGGTGTAAATTCGTGTAATTTGTGGCGAAAAATAATCTTCGAAGATTAAAACGGTCAGCTTGAGTAATTAATACGAACTTCAATTTAAAATTGAAATCATATTAGAAGATTTAATACAGTGCTGAATTAGTAAGTATTAATTTAATTCTAAATATTTTATTTTATATCAATTAAACAAGTTCATAATTACAATAACTGCTTTTTTTTAATTCGAAACAAAATTAACAGAGAAATTTGTCTTTATGAAAACGAAGTTAACGAGATAATGATCCTATAAATTCAAATGACCAGCATTCCCGCAATTATTCAGGTAAAGAAAACTTCTCACTCAGCAAATACCAAATCAACTATTTATAAAATTATCAAAACTAATCATGGCAACTAAATACGTTTACTACTTCGGCAAAGGAAAAGCCGAGGGCAGGGCAGATATGAAATCGCTTCTCGGAGGCAAAGGCGCAAATCTCGCAGAAATGACTAACATAAAACTTCCCGTTCCTCCCGGATTTACAATTACAACGGCTGTATGCAATGCATATTACGCTAACAAAAAAAAATATCCGAAAGAACTGAAATCTCAGATAGAAAGCGCGCTGAAGAAAGTGGAAAAAGATATGGGATGTAAATTCGGTGATCCCGTTAATCCGCTTCTTCTGAGTGTCCGTTCCGGAGCAAGAGCTTCAATGCCCGGCATGATGGATACTGTGCTTAATCTCGGATTGAATGACGCTACGGTTAAAGGTCTGATTGCTAAGACAGGCAATGAGAGATTTGTATATGATTCTTACAGAAGATTCGTTCAAATGTACGGTGATGTTGTAATGGATCTGAAGCCGAAGGACAAGCATCAGATAGATCCTTTTGAAGTGATCATTGAAGCTAAAAAGAAGAAAAGAAACATTGAAAGCGATATTGATTTCAGTGCGCAGGATCTGAAAGAACTTGCAGAGGAATTCAAGCAGGAAATCAAAAAAGATACCGGAAAGAATTTTCCGGACGATCCGATGGAGCAGTTATGGGGAGCTGTGGGAGCAGTATTCAGTTCCTGGATGAATGACAGGGCGATTGTTTACAGGAAACTGAATAACATTCCGGTGGAATGGGGTACAGCCGTGAATGTTCAGTCAATGGTTTTTGGAAACCTCGGAGATACTTCCGGAACGGGAGTGGCATTCACGAGAAATCCTTCAAACGGAGAGAATGAATTCTACGGTGAATATCTGATGAATGCGCAGGGTGAAGATGTCGTGGCAGGAACAAGAACACCTCTGCCAATGTCCGAATTGAAAAAAGCAAAACCGAAAATTTACAAACAGCTTGAACAGGTCAGAAAAAATCTCGAGAAGCATTATCACGATATGATGGATATAGAATTCACTATGCAGGATGAAGTATTGTATATGCTTCAGTGCAGGGCAGGGAAAAGAACGGGTTATGCTTCAGTAAAAATTGCCGTTGATATGGTAAAGGAAAAACTTATCAGTGAAAAGGAAGCAGTCCTCAGAGTCGATCCCGAACAACTTAATCAGCTTCTCAGACCTATTTTCAGCTTAACCGAAAAGCAGGAAGCCGTAAGAAGCGGTAAACTTCTTGCTACGGGTCTGAATGCCGGTCCGGGCGCTGCATGCGGGAAAGTTTATTTTAATTCTTTTGACGCGGTTAATGCTCATGCAAGAGGTGAAACTGTTATACTTGTAAGAATTGAAACTTCTCCCGAAGACATCAGGGGTATGAGCGCTTCAGAAGGAATACTTACTTCGCGCGGCGGAATGACTTCGCACGCTGCTCTTGTTGCAAGGCAGATGGGAAAAGTCTGCGTTGCAGGATGCGGTCAGCTTGACATTGACTATCTTCTGAAGACTATCAAGGTCAAGGGCAAGCCTCATCTGATAAAAGAAGGTGATTATTTATCAATTGACGGATCTACGGGAGAGGTCATAGTCGGAAAACTTCAGGCGAAACCGTCAGAGATACTTCAGGTGCTTGTTGACAAAACGCTTAAACCCGAAAAATCCAGGCCTTATTACTACTATGCTACATTCATGAAATGGGTTGATAAATACAGAAGACTTAAAATAAGAACTAATGCAGATCAGCCGGATCAGTGCGATAATGCAATTGCTTTCGGAGCTGAAGGCATAGGGCTTTGCAGAACTGAACATATGTTCTTCGGCGGTGACAGGATAAATGCAGTTAGAGAAATGATACTTGCCTACAGCACAGAAGGAAGAAAAAAAGCTCTTGCTAAGATTCTGCCGTATCAGAGAAAGGATTTTACGGAAATATTCAGGGTAATGAAAGGTCTTCCCGTAACTATAAGAACATTGGATCCTCCTTTGCACGAATTCCTTCCTCATACTGAAAACGAGATCACGAAACTTGCGGAACTTATAGGAACAAATGTTGATGAAATAAAATACAAACTCAATGCTCTGAAGGAATTCAATCCGATGCTCGGTCACAGAGGATGCAGACTGGGAATCTCTTTCCCTGAAATTACTGAAATGCAGTCGAGAGCAATATTTGAAGCTGCCGCTGCAGTGATAAAGGAAGGGATAAAAGTTTATCCTGAAGTAATGATACCTCTTATCGGAAATGAAAAAGAATTCATTGAACAGGAAACAATCATCAGAAGGACTGCTGAAGAAGTTATGAAGGAAAAAAAGATCAGATTCAAATATAAAGTCGGTACTATGATCGAGATTCCGAGAGCTGCTCTGGTTGCTGACAAGATCGCTAAGTACGCTGAATTTTTCTCATTCGGAACAAACGATCTAACGCAGATGACATTCGGAATTTCAAGGGATGATGCAGCTTCATTTATGCCGGATTACAGGGAAAAGGAAATACTTAACAGGGATCCGTTCGAATCTATTGATACAGAAGGAGTGGGAATGCTTATGGAATGGGCTGTCAGAAAAGGCAGGGAAACAAGACCTGACATAAAGCTCGGCATATGCGGTGAACACGGAGGCGAACCCGATTCAATAACTTTCTGCGATCAGCTCGGACTTGAGTATGTCAGCTGTTCGCCTTTCAGGGTTCCTGTTGCAAGACTTGCAGCAGCAAGAGCCAGTCTGAATAAAGTTAAGAAATAAGCATTCAGAACATTTTTCAAGAAGATATTAATTCTGATTACTTCTTTAAAATTAGCATTTGGTATTTCATTATATTTTTGCATATAATGTTTTATCATATGCTTTTTTATTTTTCCGCATCGTAATTTTAAAAAGCTGCAATGAAAAACGGAAGATATTATAGGAATAATAATTTCAATTCAAAGTCAATTTTTTATTTACCGAATACATAAATTTATTCTTGATAAACCATATGTAAGTATGTATATTTATATGTCATAAATTTTATTTTATTTTGGATAAAATATCATTTGAATGGGATGAAAGAAAAAACCTTTTAAATCAGAAAAAGCATGATGTTTCTTTTGAAGAAGCGCAATACGCTTTTATGGATGCAGAAAGGATAATTGCCAGAGATATTGAGCATAGTAGTCGTGAAGAAAGATATTATTGCTTTGGTAAAACTGATGAGAACATTCTGACTGTCAGATTTATATACAGAAATAATAAAATCAGAATAATAGGTGCAGGTTATTGGAGAAAAGGAAAAAAAATATATGAAAAAGAAAATAAAATACACAAATGAACGCATTGGCGATATTGAGGTTGTCAGGGATTTTCTTCCACGCCCGGAGGAACTGGCTCTTAAAGAAAACAATGTTAAAGTTACATTGAATTTAAGCAAAACTAGCATTGATTTTTTTAAAGAAATTGCTAAGAAAAACGGAAGTCAGTATCAGAAAGTAATCAGAAAATTGCTTGATCAGTACACTTCACGCTATTCCGATTGAAAAATTTATATTTTATATTGTTTGACTCAGAAAACAATTATTAAATGACAGCAGTCAGTATTTCAGATTACGAAATTATCGCTAAAGAAAAACTCTCTCAGTCCGCTTATGATTATTATTCAAGCGGCGCGAATGATGAGATTACTTTAAGAGAAAATTGTGAGGCATATAAAAGGATTTTTCTTATATACAGAGTGCTTAAAGATGTAAGCAAAAGAGATTTGACTACCGAAGTACTCGGAAATAAGATCTCTATGCCCTTGATGATTGCTCCTACCGCATTTCATAAAATGGCAAACGAATCCGGAGAAGTGGCAGTCGCAAAAGCTGCAACAAAAGCAGGAACAATAATGATACTGAGTACTCTTTCAAATTCATCTGCCGAAGAAGTTACAAAGGCGTCTGATGGAAATATCTGGTTTCAGCTTTATGTTTTTAAAGATAGAGAAATTACAGTAAATCTTATAAAAAGAGTCGAGAATGCAGGCTGCAAAGCATTGGTTCTTACAGTTGACGCTCCGTTCCTGGGATTAAGGGAAAGAGATGTTAAAAATAAATTTAATTTACCTGACGGATTTACTGTGAAAAACTTAGAGCCGTATTACAAAGAAAAACTTTCCTTAAATCACGATTCAGGAATAGCGGGATATTTTTCCGAGAATCTGGACCCTTCGCTTAACTGGAAAGATATTGAATGGCTGAAGTCAAAAACAAGTTTACCTGTTTTAATAAAAGGAATTGGATGTAAAGAAGACGCTTTGCTTGCTGTTCAATACGGTGCTGATGGAATTGTAGTATCTAATCACGGAGGTAGACAACTCGATACATGCCGTGCTACAATAGATGTACTGCCTGAAGTTGCTGATGCTGTAAGCGGTAAAATTGAAATTATGCTTGACGGCGGGATCAGAAGAGGTACTGATATTTTAAAAGCAATTGCTCTCGGAGCAAAAACAGTTCTCATTGGAAGACCTGTATTGTGGGGACTTGCAGCAGAAGGAGAGAACGGTGTAAGTTCAGTGCTTGATATCCTTAGAAATGAACTTGATCTTGCTATGGCTTTATGCGGATGCGATTCAGTCAGTAAGATCACTAAAGATCTGATCGCAAAATAATATACTCCTCCCTTTATGATTATTGCTTCATAGTTCATATCCGTTTAATCTGTAAATCATTTTTAGCTTTTTGCAGATTTCTTTTCCATCCATTGTATTTAGTTCTTCTGACGGGAGTTCCTTCAAAGATTTTATTGAATTCATCTTCGGAAAGATTCAGAAGTTCGTCGTAAGTTTTATTTATTATCTCTGATTTCGGGAAGAAGTTAACGTCTGTTGTAAATTTATTTTTTCCGTTGAACGGACATACATCCTGACAGATATCGCATCCGAAAATCCATCCGTCAAGATTAATCTCATCCGGAATTTCATTTCTGTTTTCAATTGTCTGATATGATATGCAGAGATTTGCGTCAAGTTTATATTCTTCATACAAAGCTCCTGTCGGACATGCATTAATGCAGATACTGCAGCTTTTGCAGAGGTCCTCAACGGTTGTGTCGTAATCAAGTTCTGCATTGATAAGAATCTCCGAAAGAAAAAAGAAACTTCCTGTATCCGGATCTATTACATTTGTATTCTTTCCCATCCAGCCGATGCCCGATCTCACAGCCCACGCTTTGTCCATAACCGGACCGTCGTCAACATAAGCCCTTGTCTTAATTTCCGGTGAAAGCGAATTTATTTCATTACAAAGAGTTTTTAATTTCTTCTTAATGATTTTATGATAATCGCGTTCTCCCCAGGCATAACGGGAAATTTTTGGAATGTTTATATTTTCAGAATGCTTTACGGGTGTGTCGTATAAGTATGCCAATGAAATTACTGATCTGATGTCTTCCATTATTTCCGAAGGATTGGTTCTCTTTTCGAAATTATTCGCCATCCATTTCATGTCCGCATTACGTTTTTCATCAAGCCACTCTCTGAGATACAGCGCTTCGCGATCAGTTTTTTCCGCTCTGGCGAAACCAACTTTGAAAAATCCCGCTTCAATACATTTGCTTTTTATTATTTCTCCAAGGCGGGTTTTATCCATCAGAATTTAAAATCAAATCTTTTTTCCGAGGGTTTCTTTACATATACAATATCGTTTTCGATCTTTACCTCAAAAGTCCGGAGTCTGCATCCTTCCTTTGTCGGCTGTTCGCCTGTCTTTAAATGAAACTGAAATCCGTGTACAGGACAGGCGATGTACATATTTTCAATGTATCCGTCATACATCTGCGCAGTGTGATTATGCGGACAGATATTATCAATTGCATAAATATTTCCGCCGGCTTTGAACAGCGCTATCTCATTTTCATCATCTAACTGAAATCTCCTGCCCTTGCGGCTGTATATTTCAGAGACCATGCATACTTTTACAAATTCATCTTTCATGCTTTAAAATAAATAAAATTACTTTTATAATACATCAACATTTTAAACACCGGGAGATCAGCAATTGTAAATTTTAATTATCTCCATCATATCTATTATTCTCACTGCCAGCCTTTCTTTCTCTCAAAGCGGCTGGGTACTGCAGCAAAGCCTGACTACAAGAAATTTAATGAATTTAATTTCATCCATTTTGATTTAATCTTAATTTTGGTTAATGATTAAAGTGTCTGTTTTTATACCTGTCTTACTTCAATCGGAGTTCTTGAATGTTTTTATGATTTCATAATATTAATTAAGTTCAGACAAAGCTATTGATTTCGGAGCGGGAGGTCAAATGGTAAAATTTCCGATTTGCGAAAATATTTTAAAAGAGTGGTTTATAACTAACCAGCATAAATAATGTGTGATTTTTGTAAATTCAATTAAAATTTCATCATTTTATATAAATGTTTGCCTGCGAGGAGAAAAAAACTGCTTCCGAATAGAAAAGATTTACTTATGATGAAAAAGATTTACATAAGATGAGGAAAGATTTGCTGTTGCACGACAAAGATTTTCCAACGCACAGCAAAGATTTCCCGACGTATGGTAAAGATTTTCCAGCGAATGGCAAAGATTTCCCAACGCACTGTAAAGATTTTCCAACACACGGCAAAGATTTCCCAACGCACTGTAAAGATTTTCCAACACACGGTAAAGATTTCCCAACGCACGGTAAAAATGTTCTAACGAATGGCTTCGATTTTGGTTTTGACGGCTTTATTCGTCCCCGCAGAGTCACTCCCAGTCTTCATTTTCTCGACTGATCGAACCTTAAGGGAGGACTCTGCGGGGACATCGAAATGTTTATTAGAATTGCTACTGTTCAATACCATTGAACTCGCCATTACGCCAAACCGCTGTTAGATGCTGCCCTTCTTTTCTGTCGTGTTGTTGAATGTCATTTGGTCTGTCTTTGAGCGTTTTTCGTCCCTGCAGAGTCCTGCCTTTAAAGTTTCACTGCGATTGGAAACGCAGGAAGGCAGTGACTCTGCGGGGACATCGAAATGTTTATTAGAATTGCTACTGTTAAATTTACCATTGAACTCGCCATTACGCCAAACCGCTGTTAGATGCTGCCCATCTTTTCTGTCGTGCTGTTGAATGTCATTTGGTCTGTATTGGAGCGTTTTTCGTCCCCGCAGAGTCACTCCCAGTCTTCATTTTCTCGACTGATCGAACCCTTAAGGGAGGACTCTGCGGGAGTGAATTCGGAAACAATATTATTTTTTGCATAGGTATTCGCCTGACTCTATCCTGCAGAGTCCTGCCTTTAAAGCTTCACTGCGATTGGAAACGCAGGCAGGCAGTGACTCTGCGGGGACATCGAAAGGACGAGAACAGTTCATATGGAAGACTCTGCGGGAACAAAAATAATATAATTTTGATAAAACAGATGACCTTATTTTAAAATAACCATCCGCTTAATTTCAGAAAAATCATTTACATCTAATTTGTAAAAATAAACTCCGCTTGGAAGATCAGCTCCGTTAAAAGTAACTTCATATCTTCCTGCAGGTTTGTTTTCATTTACTAAAGTTTTTACTTCTTGACCCAGTACATCATATACTTTCAAACTAACATTACTGAACATTGATAATTGATAATTGATAATTGTTGCCGGATTAAACGGATTCGGATAATTCTGCTCAAGCTTATAATTATAAGTTTTTATTTCGTTTTCTGAGATGCCTGTTATGATAGGTGTGAATTTTACTGTTCCATAACCCCAACCATTAGCTGAAAACTCACCCGTTAAATAGATGTCACCATACTTACCTAATGCTAAATCATAAACATAATCATAACTTGAATTATTATAAGTAACGGTATAAATCTGATTGCCACTGCTGTCGTATTTTATTGCAGCATAGTCTGCACCTCCTGTGGCAGTGCTTATTGCGGTTGTGTAAATGTTGTATATTGAATCAAGAACTATAACAGGATAGTTATTTGTAATTAAGCTACCTTCAGAATATACTCTGTACCATAAAACATTCCCGTTTATATCCAGCTTTATTATAGTAGTCCTACCTTCCAGTCTACCTGCAATAAAAACATTTTGTGAACTATCTGTCCTGATATTGTATCCTATATCAGCAATAAAATTATCAGCAGGAATTCTTTTCAGCCAGATTACATTTCCTTTACTATCATATTTTATAGTTGTACAATTATAATGATTAAGACTATCCATGCTGGTACCGGTAACATAAATATTTCCAAAAATATCTGTTGTAACACCCTCGGCATCATCAAATGAAGTGGAAGAAGGTCCGTTATATCTTCTGCTCCAGAGTAAATCACCATCGTTTGAATATTTAAGGGTAGCATAATCATAAAACGTAGTATTTGATTTACTTCGACCTGTAATGATTAAATTTCCTGATTTATCTTTAGTAAAACCGCCAAACCTGTCAACTCCAGCCGAGCCTGAAAAAGAATATTCTTTTCTCCAGATTCTATTTCCGTTTTTATTATATTTTCCTACTGTTAGTTTTCCCAGTCTTATTCCTCCCCCATAAATATTTCCGGAAGGATCTAATAGTACTCTGTAATATGCGACTGAATCATAAGAATCAAATATTAAATTTCCTTTAATATCATATTTGATTATTGCACCATTAGCTATAAAAACATTTCCTGAGTCATCACTATGAATATCTGATCCTATGAAATTACCTAGTCTATAGTATTCTTTTGTCCACAATATATCTCCTGATTGATTATATTTGATAGTTACACATGCATATGTACTAGATCCATTTTGACTTCCCCCTGTTACCAATATATTTCCCTGATAATCAATAAATATTGATTGAGCAGCATCTTCACCACCAGTAAAAATTCCATTATAAACTCTCACCCAATCAAACTGCATTTGAGAAAAAACTAATTTAGTTTGAAAAAATGAAATAGCAATAATTATAACGATAAATAATTTCATATAATTAATTAGCATTATGTCAATGAAAGTTTTATAAATACTGCATTGGATGGTATTTTTGATTCTCCTGAATTACTTTCAGAAACATCTTTCAGCACAAAAAACATATAGTATCCGGGAGGAGCTATATTAGCATTTGCAGGTGCAGTAACGATAAACCCTCCTACATTTATGTCCGGTTCAAAAGCCAATTCAATATACCGTTGTTCGCTGTTATATCCGTGAGTTACTGACATAGGTTTAATAAATGCCATCGAATCTATTGCGTAATCTCCAAGCGAAATACTAAATTCTTCGCCATAAGTTACTTCTGTTGGAGCATTTCCTATCATAGGTTGAGTTCCATCCAATAAATAATACGGCGTAAAAATTGTTATTCTTCTTTCAGTGTCATCTTCAACATCTCCGCCATCTGTTACTCTTCCTCCTCCAAGAAAAATTTTTGCATTTGGCAATAATAAAGCCGTTGAATGATAATTTCTTGCGATATCCATCCCGGTAGTTTCATTCTCAAAAGTTTCCCAGTTTAAAGTATCTGAATCTAATAATTCAGGTACATTACATGGTCCATTATCGTTATTGCCTCCAATTACCAAAATTTTTCTATCGGGTAGAATTATTGAGTTATGATTTTGACGGGGAGCGGACATTGGATCTATTGTTGTCCAATCAGGTGTCAGATTTTGAGGATCACTTAGGTCAATCATTTCAACTGTATCCAATACATCCCCCCACCAACCTCCTAATACAATAACTCTGGAATTGTTATTGGCTCCTAATCTAATAGGAAGAAGCAGATGATTTGAATTTTGACTTGGATTTTGTCTTTGACCCCCGACATCCCGCCAATACGGACTAGAACCAGCTTGATCCGGATCAAAAAGCTGTGTATTGCCGGGTGCTCCGTATAAAAGAGTTGGTGGTGGAGTTGGGTTAATAGAAGGAAGAAGTTGTGTTGTTGAAAAAAATATTTTTCCTGCGTAATCTCCGGTCGGAATTAAGTGACCGGCAGGATAATAATAGCTGAGATCTCCTGGCATTGTTGGATCACTGGTATTACTAGAGAAAAAATCCCATCCATTAATAGCAATATAAAATTCTGGGATATCATTGACTTGTGCAACATAATAAGGGTCTAAAATACTGCTTAACCCGCCCAAAGCTAATATCCTACCATCATTTAAAACTGTTAAAGATGGATACCACCTTCCGTCATCCATTTGGTGCGGTAAATTATTAGAATTAGGAACAATCCAAGGAGGATCATTTAAAGGATCAAAAATAAAACAATAATCAATTCCTCGAAATGGTTGATCATTAGGTGGTATAAAATAATCTGGATATGGCACATTTTTTTCTCCACCTGCAACTAACAACTTTCCATCCATCATAAAACAATGACCTGCACAAAAGATTCTTGATGGTTCAATCGGTCTTTCTTCAGTGGCAACAGGCCAAATTGGTACTACCAAATTTCCTCCTGACATTTCATTATTTACAGGATCGTAAAGACGTGTCCACATCGGGTAACTTCTGCAATGAAAAATTAATACTTTATCTGTATGAATTAGAGCGGCGTGAACTGCTGTAACTTTTGAATCTTCTGGACCTTCTTCAAATACTCCAAAATTTGCTAACATAATATTTTCTCCTCATTAAAAAATTTTTAAATTAAAAAAGAAATTAAATTTGACAATCTTTTTGGAATAATAAAAAAAAATCTATGTCATATTTTATTTTCCTTAGTTTAGTACTATCTTAACTTAATATAATTAATATATATTTACAAGCATGGCTACAATAAATGTCGGAGTCTCCGGGACTCGGTCGGAATATTTATTTTTTAAATCTCTGCCGTAGCATCGGCAGAAAGATTCATTTAAATTTGGTATAGATTCTTTGTCAAACAGTAAGTATTTAACAACGGCAGGGAAAGATTATGCATCGTTCAGTAAAAATGTTCATACGAATGACTTCGATTTCATTTTTGATGGCTTCGATTTTGATTTCGATGTCTTCGATTTTGATTTTGACGGCTTTGATTTTGGTTTTGACGGCTTTGATTTTGGTTTTGACGGCTTTGATTTTGGTTTTGACGGCTTTATTCGTCCCCGCAGAGTCACTCCCAGTCTTCATTTTCTCGACTGATCGAACCTTAAGGGAGGACTCTGCGGGAGTGAATATTATTTTTCTCGCCCGCAGAGTCCTGCATTTAAAGTTTCACTGCGATTGGAAACGCAGGCAGGCAGTGACTCTGCGGGGACATCGAAATGTTTATTAGAATTGCTACTGTTCAATTTACCATTGAACTCGCCATTACGCCAAACCGCTGTTAGATGCTTCCCTTCTTTTCTGTCGTGTTGTTGAATGTCATTTGGTCTGTCTTAGAGCGTTTTTCGTCCCCGCAGAGTCACTCCCAGTCTTCATTTTCTCGACTGATCGAACCTTAAGAGAGGACTCTGCGGGAGTGAAGGTGTCCTCTTTTGAAAAACCAACTCAATCATAAATCGGAAACAATATTATTTGTTGCATAGGTATTCGCCTGCCTCTCGCCCTCAGAGTCCTGCCTTTAAAGCTTCACTTCGATTGGAAACGCAGGAAGGCAGTGACTCTGCGGGGACATCGAAAGGACGAGAACAGTTCATATGGAAGACTCTGCGGGAACAAAAATAAATGGATTCAATTTTAAATAAGCGACATTTCCAAAATAATGATATTATCATTTGACATTATTCCTTTTTAAATTAGGTTAAGCCCTCATAAAGTTTTCAGTTTAAAACTCCCCAATCATAAAGACTAAGTTTCATTTATTTGAGGTCAATAACATTAAGATTGACAATTTAAACGTGGTGAATAATGATTCGGGGACCATAAAATTTGAATTATTATAATTCATACATTCTAAAACTTTTATTAAAATAGGAGTAGAAATGAAAAACTTAATTAGCAATACTTTTAGAATTATTGATCTTAAAATGCATCTTAAAATTTCAATATTTACAATATTGTTTTTAAATCTTAATTTATCATCAGTAATTCCTCAGGAATTAAATGTAAATTTTAATGCAACAAATTTGTTTTGCGGCATGAATGAAGAATTAACATCAATAGGACAATGTGATTCAAGTTATTCCTTACCATTTTTTCCTATAGATGAAGATACTTTACGAGCATTAGTAGTCTTTTGTAATTTTGCAGCGGATAGCGGTGGAAGCTTTGATATATCAGGATCGTCCTTACTACAATACTGGCCTGGGTCTCAAGCAGAAGTTAAACCGACTTGGGCGGATTCAATTATATGTCCTACGACAACAAATGTTTGGGATAGAAGCTTAACAGGATATTTTAGGGACGCAAGCCAAGGAAAATTTTGGCTCATTGGAGATGTTTATCCAGACCTTTATATATTTCAAAGAAGTATCGCGTATTATGCAAATTCATCCCGAGGTATTGGATTTGCGGTAAAAGAACTCTTGGAAAATATAAATTCTAATGTTAATTATTCGAATTATGATAAGTTTGACCCTTATGACTTTAATCATAATGATAATAGGAGAGAGCCGGATGGCATTGTTGATTTTATTTTTATTAATTTTAGATTTACAAATGCTCACACTATAGATCTCGGAAGTTATACCGGAATTGCCTTATTGGGAGGACTACGTTCTAACTTTGGTTCTGGAGTTTCTGAAATAACATTAGATGGTAAAAGAATTTTCGCATGCTTTCCGGGCTCCGGATGCATTTACGAAATGCAAAATCCATGGACATTGGGTATACCTATTCATGAATTTGCTGAGCACTATTCATATGGTGGTGGTCACAGTGAGAATATGGGATCATTTAATATTAATGGTGGTGGCTTACCTTCCGCTTATGATAGAGAATATCTTAATTGGAATTCTTCTGGTTCATCTCCTACCTCAAATCTTTCGACTACATTAGGAGATTACGTAACTACCGGTGACTATATAAAAATTGAGAGAACAAACGATGTTATTTATCTCGAAAATAGAAGAAGGTTGAGTTACTATGCTTCAAATAATTTCAGAGGTTGGAAGTGGTTATCAAGTGATCCAAGATATCCCATAATGCCTGATTCGGGTTTACTAATATATAGAAATACTGGCTTTCGGTCGTTTGAAATTGAATCGGCAAATGGGCATTGGAACTGGGCTAAATGTGGTGGAGGTCAATACAAAGTTAATTACGCTTCACCTACCTTTAATATTTTTGCCCATAGTACACTAAACAGATTTGCTGGAGAAAGTACATTTGACCTTAGGTTGAAGAGTGCTTTGACACCAGACTGTCAAACAATTGTTTCCCCCGTTTTTGGAACTACTAGTACTGTCACATATATGGGAGTAAACGGAGATAGTAATACTTGCTTTGATGTAGATTATAATCAGGTCTATTCACCATGGAGTAACCCCCCTCTTCCGGTTTCAAATACAAATGATAGTTTAACAATTGAAATTTCGGGAAGAAATTCGAATGGTAGTTTATCATTGCAAATATATTTTACTAATATATTGGGAGCATCTCCCTCAAAACCACAAGGATTGGTTTCTGCGCAGTCAACTATTGATCCTTATTTATTTAATCCTAAGATTACATGGAATAGAAATTTAGAACCCGATCACTTTAAATATTTTATATATAGAACAGACGCAAATCCAACAACCGGTGAAGAATATTATTCATATACACTAATAGATTCTACATCTGACACCTCTTACATAGATTTATCTTTAACACTTTATGCATCAGGTGGAGGTTCTGGTCCATGCGCATATTATGCCTTGGGCTATGCGTACAAAGTGTCATCAATCGATAATACTCGTAAAGAATCCGTTAAATCGGTAAGGACAAATATTGTCGGTTATTCGGATCCATGTGCTCCCATCGGACCTATGCCATATTCCAATTCTAATACAAAAAATAATTCTGAGTTAGGTCTAAGCCACGAAATAAATCAATATCAATTGTATGACAATTTCCCAAATCCATTTAATCCAACAACAATTATCAAATTTGATTTACCAGAGCAAACATTTGTGAATCTAAATGTTTACGATGTAACTGGAAAACAAGTGATTCAATTAGTAAGTGAGTATAAAGATAAAGGTCAATACTCTATTGAATTTAATGCTTCAAATCTTCCAAGTGGAGTTTATTATTATAAAATTCAGACTGGATCTTATAGCAATGTAAGAAAAATGCTCCTATTAAAATAAGTCTATTAAATAAATGGCTGTCACTTTTGACAGCCATTTTCAAAACATCAGATTCGTATATTTTTATAATATAATTTTGGGTTAAATGAAAACAATAATATTATTTCTAAGTAGTCTAATTCTCGTTATTTCATACAATAATTTGATATCTCAAACAGGGTGGATTAATCAAACCATTGGAACAAGAAATTATGTAGCAATAAATTTCATAAATAACAATTCCGGTTACATTATAGGTGATGATGGGGTTATTCTGAAGACGACAAATCAGGGAATGAATTGGATCGTTAATACTGCAACAACTTTTGGTCCACCACTCAAGGCGGGTTTTGTGTTAAATGAAAATAAAATGGGAGTAATCGCAGGGGGAACAGCTTCAGGTATGGTTTGGACGTCAACAAACGCTGGAGTGAACTGGACTTCAGGTATTTCGGATATAGTTCCAATCGGATCTCCGGCTTTTATTTGGCTCAGAGAAATCAGTATGATAAATGAAAATGTGTTTTTTGTTTGTGGAAATGAGTATGGAATGATTGGTCCAAGTTTTTACGTAGATGGAATAATTTTTAAAACCACAAATTCCGGACTAAACTGGTTTGAATCATTCAGAGCAGGTGTTGATTATTATGATATAGAATTTAAAGATATTAACAACGGAGCCACAAAAGGTGCATCTTTTTTGAGGACAGCAAATGGAGGAAGTACCTGGGAAGATATTTCCGGATTACCGACCTATGATGGAAAAATGTCTAACCCTTTTTTAGACACAATTTTCATGACCGACACAAGAGGAATAGTAATAAGGTCGACAAATGGCGGGAATTTATTTCATAATGTTCCTACTAACAATACCAAACCTCTCAGAAATTTATATTTTCATGATACTAAACAAGGCCATGTAGTAGGGGATTCAGGAACGATTTTATTTACTTCTGATGCTGGATCTAATTGGTCAAGACAAGTCAGTAATACTTTTTCAAATTTGCGGGGCATTTGGTTTCTAAATAGAGACACGGGGTTCGTTGTTGGAGATAACGGGATGATAATGAAAACTTTCAACCGCGGAATTATGGTTAGTACATATAACAACTCAGAAGTAATACCTAACAAATATTGGCTATACCAGAATTTTCCGAATCCATTCAATCCAAGCACAACAATTAAATATCAGTTATCAGTAAGTGGTTTCGTTTCTTTAAGAATTTATGATGTCCTTGGGAATATGGTGAAAAAATTAGTCAACAAAATTCAACCAACTGGAAATTATGAATTTTTCTTTGAGGCGAATAATTTATCGAGTGGGGTTTACTTTTATTCTTTATGGATCGATGAAATGAAGGTCGACACAAAACAATTCGTTTTTTTAAAATGATATGTAGACACAAATATAAATTTATTCATTTAGAATGTGTTTATCAACCATGTCTTAATTTCGAAAACGTGGATTTGTTAGTAAAACAGTCGACCCTATCGTACAACCACTGTTGATAGTTAAAATTTGACAAATGTTGAACATCCATATTTAATTTCACAATATCAATATTGGGATTTCCTTCTTTTAAATAAATTAACTTTTCTAAAATATTTAAGGATTTAAATAATTTTTGCTTCCGACTTTTTACTACTAAACTATTTCTTTGAAGGAATTGTCTAAAATTTTTCATTTCAGAAAGCAACCCATCAAAGTCATTCAAATCATAATATAGCATCAAATATAAAATCCGAATATCATATTTTATTATAAAAGATTCATCTGATATTTTAGTAATGTAATCGAAAACTGTTTTCAAAAGATCTTGGGAATTATTATTGCACCCCATATGATAGTAATATTCGGCATATGATAAATTCCTCATATTTTTAATTTTTTGAGGATGCATGTATTTAGAATAATTATTTATAAAGCTTAAGGTCCAATCAAACTTCTTTAAACGTAAAGATAAAACTAATATGTTTCTAAAGAGTTCTTCAGAGATATGTTTTGACTTTCTATCCAAAAATAATTTTTCTTTTAACAATGTGTTATATATTCCAAATAATTCTTGATTGTAGTACAATTTACTGCTACTTAAAGAATATTTGATTATGCAATATGAAATGAGCATAGAATAGTGATATGATAATTCATCTTTGCTCATTTTCTTAGAAAACTTTGAAACGCAAGATTTATATTCCTGATAACCAATATCTTCCATATGCTTAAACATGTAATACAACTTTCCGTATAAATCAACAATGAAATTATCTTTATCGAAATTTCTAAGACTAACAATTAAATCATTAATGTTTAATGCTTCAATAATTCTTTGAATATCGGACGTATTTCCTGCTACCAAATACTTTGATTCTTGTACATTCAGTTTAAGATATGATTGAATAATTTCAGAAATTGAAAAGCTTAATAAAGAAACGCAATAATCTCTTAAAATTTGAATATTAGACTCTATCGTATGCTGCGACTTTTCATTTCCATTACTTAAATTATGGTTAAACTTACTTGCCATAATACAACTTTTAAAGTAATAGTAATCTCCATCAATACCTTCGCATTCAATATGCTCTAAAGTCCTATTTACTGTAAGGTCAAAAAGCCCAATCTGTTTTTTTTCAATAAATGAGTTCAAAGCCAGAATATCTTTTTCAAATCCATTCGAAAAAACTTTTTCAACTATCAAAAACTTTTCTATTAATCCTTGTAAATCTGCAAGTAAATTTCGAATAGTTGAATCCTTATAAGCAAGGCTTGGTGAGATTTTTGAACTAAGATACTCTTTAGTCAAATTTGGACTATCGAAGGCTGGATGAAACTTTTTTAATTCTTTAAAAAGGTTAGTTACTTTCTTGCTACAATTATAGTAAGGGGAACTAAGAAAGCGTTCAAAACGCTTTAGTTCCTCGATTGAAAATTCCTTTAGTATTGAAATTGAAGTAACCATAAAATTATGAGGTGTCTAGGGGACAAGTACCATATGCAAGTTATTAAAATAATTGAAAACTTCAATGTTTTTATTTCAACACATACAATATAAAAAATAGAATGAGCGACATTTAGACATAAATGAGGTTTCCATAAGTTTTCAAATCCTCTTAAACTTGTATAAAAGCAAAATAAAAGGAGGAAATTTGAAAAAAATATTTTTCTTAATCGTGGTATTGTTTTTCACAAGCAGCTTTCCAGTTCTCGGAAATGAGTTAAGAACAAAAAATGAAAGTAATCTACCGTCACTTCTTCTTAATAATAGAATCAGTAATTCCTTTGAATTAGTTTTTAAGGATGGTCAATGGTGGATTTATGAGTATGATGAAGATGGAAGATTAATTAATGTCTTTCCGGTGGATGACTAAGAAAAGTTTCAAAAGCTAAAAATTTTGATAAGAACATTAACTCAAATTTTTTTTCGCTTTAACTACCTCTGATAATTATTGGTTTATTCAGTGTCCTAACCCAAGACTTATTTGTATTGAAAAAAAATATTGAGTTAATGTTAAGGATAATGATTACATTTTAATTTAATAATGTAGTGTCAACAATAAAATAGAATTATTCCTTTTATAAAAACAAAGAGATAAAATGACTTCAACGAAATCGGAATTCATTTGGGGAGGAAGAGTACATTTAGGTGATGAGCTTGGAATTTATGGGGACTCTCAGTTTTGTGGATTGCTTATAGAATATCCCATAACGATTAAGACCTTAACACTACCACAAACAGAGCAAGTTAATATTATCTTGACAGCTGAAAATGTTAATATTTATCCCCCATACAAGGACATAAAATTTCAATTTATAGAATATTTCTGTAATGTGTATTGGTTCACCGGAAACAGGAATTTTGTAAAAAATATTATGGTATAATTTAGACTGCATTTCTCATTTCAATTCTGTTTTTTCTGGCTTCAGTTAATTTGCTTTCTCTCACTTCTAATTTTTCTTTCATTCTTCCAAGCATAAAATCTTCAGGGGTTAAGTAGTGTAATGAACTGTGTAATCTTTTTGTATTATAAAACTCTACAAATTCTGCAATCTGTTTCCTTGCATCTTCAAGATCTATAAACGATGACTTAGATAAGCATTCTTCACCTGCTGTTCTATGATAACGTTCGATCTTACCGTTACCCTGCGGATATGCAATTGAAGTTTTTATGTGCTGCAAACCTGCAAACTTCATATACTGGGCAAAATCTTTGCAGATAAACTGAGATCCGTTATCCGAGATTATTCTGGGTCTGTAAGCCGGATATTTCTCGATTGCCTTCTGGATCGTCAGCTGAACATCATACTCCTGCATATTTTGTCTTAGTTCATGATGAACATTGTATCTGCTGTATCCGTCAATCACAGAGATCAAAAATAAAAACGTTCCTTTGAAATTTATATATTTAATATCAACATGCCAATGCTCATTAGGTCCCAGTGGCTGAATAAAACCGGTTCCTTTAGAGTTGGTTTTAGTTTCATTCCATCTGTTGAGCAGTCCTGCAAACCTAAGCACTCTGTAAGTAGATGAAGGACTGACTGCTACTATATCTTCATCAAGCATCATATAAGTCAGTCGCCTGTAACCTTCTCCTAAATGAGACTTTGCGTAATTAATAATAGCTTCCTTTTCCCATTCCAATAGCCAGTTCTGTTTTGGGATCTTGCCGTTATGAAAATTCGGCAATCCTTCCCTGGCTGACCAGGAATAATACTTACCGGAATCTATGTCTATCTGTTTCAACAAGTTTGTTACTTTAATTTCAGTTTTTTTGGTAATTATGGAAATAAAGTTTATCACGTCATCGCGAATATCAGGTTCAACCCAAAGCCCCCTCAATCCTCCCCATTTATGTTTTTTTTTAATTCAATAGTTTCAGTTACAAGATAAGTAATTGCCTCTTCTCTGTTCTTTAGTTTCTCTTCCAGAATCTCAATTCTCTTTTCAGCTGCTGAATTAGTTTGTTTATCACTTTTAAAATTAAAGATATCAGCTGCCGATTCGAACAGTTTCTTCTTCCAGTTATAAATATCATTAACATGTATGCTGTATTTCTCAGCAAGCTGGCTGATCGGAACATTATTCTCAAGCAACTCTCTGAGAATCATTACTTTCTGTTCTGCTGTATGACGTTTTCTTTCTGACATTTTCGGAATCTCCTTTTATTTTAAGTTTACTAAAATAATTATTTTGAAATTCCTTTTCCAGTTGAAGCATTACAAAATATATAAACCTGAATCCGCTTGCAAGGACATCAAGGGTTCGTTCAAAGTCCATCTCCATTTGTGCATATTTGACGAAGAATAAAAATTTAATCTGCGCCTATTCTCAATATAATAGGTCTTTCCATTTCTGAGAATTTTTATATAATCACCAGTTGTTGCATAGTCTCTTATATTTATATTTGTACTATTTGATGTGGGTTGATAAATATTTCCAAAAGTCCAACTAAGTTGCTCCCTATCCAATGCAGAAGCTAGACCTCCACCCTGTATATTATGTGAGCCTAATCCATTCGCTCTATCCCCTCCAAAAGCATAATGAAAAGCAAATTCATGTTGTGGAACACCAATTGACCACCTATGAGGCATTTCTGAAATGCAGCCTGAACCTGAACCATCCCAACGTGGCCAACTAGCACTGATTTTCTTTCCCTGCCTGGTTATAACAACACTATCTCCAAACCTCCCCGAAAGTCCACCTAATGCAGCGATACCTGTGTAGCCATAGCCATCCGTAGCAGAAGAATGAGCAAATCTTAACATTAGAAAAATAAAATCGACTGGTCCATCAGATTCGTTACGCTTACCGTCAGTGTCCGCATCACATGGATCCATTCTATCATAATCACTCCAATTCACATTTGGAGTTACTTTATCAATTATTTCCTTTACTGCGTAACCAATATTTTTACCATTTGCTGAAGTATAATAAGTATAATCATGATCTGTTACAACAAGATCTTCATACACATCGCCAATTAACCAAAACTTCCCATTGCTACTTTGTCGAAGTTGCCCAGTTATAGAAGGATGCCAAACATTTGTAGTTGTAGGGCAGATGACTGAATCAGCCCAAGATGGCTTTTGATTGTATGTTGCTCCAGGCCAATGTTACATATAAATAATGCTTGAATTATTATTAATAGGGTCCCAATTACTCTCATGAAAAACGGCAAATATTACAAGAGCTTTTAAAGTGTCATTAGTCATAGGGAAGTAAGTTGGAAAACCGCAATAATCACCGAATGAACTTCCAGTTCCACACCGGGGATTAATAATGTTTTCATATAAATCTTGTGTATAACAATCTTTTTGAGAAATAAAAAAAAATAAAATTAGAAATGCGATTAATGCTTGGATAGGTTTCATTATGAACCTCCTTTTTTTGGGGGAAATATAAGAAATAAAAATTAAAGAACCCCTGGGATATGATTTTGTAAAAGATAGTCTTAAAATTCAAGTCAAATTTGGCATACCTTTACCTTCCCGAATTGATTCACAATTTACCGACGGCGGAAATGACTTCGATTTTGTTTTCGATGGCTTCGATTTTGTTTTTGGTATCATAAACTAAGGATTTTTAAAGAATGTTACATACTTTGGCGAGACCTTTCCGCTTAAAGCAGAGTTAGTTAGGAAGTAATTGTTGAAAAATGACTTTTTACGGGGTGACTTGTCTGAACGAAGCCAAATAGTTCCGTCATTCCGGCAGAGCCATTCTTCTGACCGCATTTAAAAGATAGAGCAACTTTCTGTAGGACGACTCTGCCGACGAAGTATTACACTCGAGTAAATTTATTTAATCAAAAGCATTCTCCCAGTCAGTAAAATACCGTTTGATTCAAGTTGATAAAAATAAATTCCTGAAGGAAAATCAACGCCATTGAATTCAGCAATGTATGCTCCGGGTTGTTTAAATTCATTTACTAATTCAGTTACTCTCTGACCAAGCGAATTGTAAATTGTAATTTTTACAATCCCTTCTTTTGGTAAAGTGTATTTTATTTTAGTCGAGGGATTAAAAGGATTCGGATAATTACTTAAGGAATATTCTTTCGGCGATTCGGTGGTTTCATTTGAAACTACAAAGTTATCCGGACCGATCGCGCCTTCGCAAGTCGGACATACATAAGCCGGATATGATATTGTGTCAGAAGTTACTGAAACTTTGTAAGAATTATCAACGGCAACTGCATAATAAAACAGATTATCAGGAATCGGATCTGCAGGCTCAACATTCATATAAAGAAGATCTTCCGTAGTATCGATGTAATGATCGCTTTCCGTGCTGTCAAATAAATTATAAAGATATGATACATAGTTCCTTTTATAAATCCTGTATTTCATAAAGTCCCTGTCGCCTCTATTAAACAATAATAATTGCGGATGA
>JAFDZQ010000028.1:11197-17654 GCA_018266895.1 Bacteroidota bacterium | reverse complement strand
TTTAAGTAAAGAAGGTGGAAATGCAGTTACTGCATCTGAAGGAATACTAAACTTAAATGGTCGGTATATATATTCAAAAGCAGGATTGTCAATGGACTTAGCGGCTGATGCAGATATACTGGTAGATGAGATCATCAGTAAAACTAAAGGTATAAATATTGATAATAATCCTAGCTCAGGTAATAAGAAAGTAATTATTGATGCAAATATTATAGAAGGAAGTAACGGGAATGATGGAGTGATAAGATCTGCAACCGGTTCGAATTATGTAGTGAGAAATGCGAGGATAAAAAATATTAGTAATTCAGGTGATTCAGTATGTATTTATATTGATTTAGGAAGTACTTTGACAAGCCAAACAATTGAAATAGAAAATTTAATCCTTGTATCCGGTAACACTACTAGTGGAAAAACAATTTTTAGAGCAGGTTCAACGGCTATTAATGTAAAAAATCTTGGACTGTTTGTAAATAGAGCTATTGATGAAAACAAGATTATTTTGGAAATAGGATTAGGATTAGATGATCCGGATTACAATTATAAATATATTGTCAGCTCTGACATAAGCTAATTGAAAAATGAATAATATAACTAAAATATTTCTAACATTGCTCTTAACTGTGTCAAGTGTAAATTATCTATTTTCACAAGTTACACAAGAGTGGGTTTCAAGATTTTCTCAAATTACAAATAGTATTGATGGTGCTAGTGCAATAATAGTAGATTCTAGTGATAACATATATATCACAGGTGGTAGCATAGGGGCAGGGACACAGAGTGATTATGTGACAATTAAATATAATTCCAATGGCATTCAACAATGGATTAAAATTTATAATGGTTCTGGAAATGGTGCTGATATTGCTGATGCTATAGCCATTGATAAAGAAAATAATATATATGTAACGGGGGGAAGTATGGGAATATTAACAGGTAGTGATTGTGTAACAATTAAATATAACTCGTCAGGTATTCAACAATGGATAGCGAGATATAGTACTCCTGGAAATCATAGAGATGCAAGTTATAGAATTGCTTTAGATAATTCAGGGAATGTAATTGTGGCAGGAGAAAGTTATAATTCTAACCTATCGCAAAGCGAGTATTGCACAATAAAATATGATAATTTCGGATCTCAGTTGTGGGTGAGAAATTACCATGCCGCTGGTATAATATTCGCTTTAGCAGTTGATAATTCTAATAATATATATGTAAATGGCAGCATTGCGGACTCACCTACACAAGAAGATTATGCAACTATAAAATATGATTCTTTCGGAAATCAGATTTGGTTGGCAAGATATGATGGCTCAGCTCACATGAGTGACTATACAGAACATTTAGTTATAGATGACTCCGCAAATGTCTATGTTAGCGGTTATACAACAGGTTTAAACACAGGACCTGATTTTACTACAGTTAAATATAATTCATCAGGAGTCAGGAAATGGATTGCTGTATATGATGGTCCATCACATTCAAGTGATGTGGTTCGTTCGATCGGAATAGACAATAAGAATAATATTTATGTTACAGGCACTACAATAGGTCCCGGTACGGGTTATGACTGGGTAACAATTAAATATAATTCAGATGGAGTTCAACAATGGATTACTAAATTTAATAATGGGACTGATGATATACCATGGGATTTGGCAGTTGATATTCAAGGAAACGTTTATATAACTGGTGAAAGTGATGGTAATGGAACAGGAGATGATTATGCAACAATAAAATATAATTCAGTCGGACAGCAACAATGGTTGAAAAGATATGATTTCTCAGGTGTATATGGTGATGTGGCAAGCTCAATCGCAGTCGATAAATCTGGAAGTGTATTTGTAACAGGTTCAAGTGATAGGGACTTTTTAACAATAAAGTATTCCCAGCTAACCGGAGCAATAACTAATTTATCTGAAATACAGACTGATTACAAACTTTCACAGAATTATCCGAATCCGTTTAATCCGGTTACAAAAATAAATTACGAATTACGAGTTACGAATTACGTGTCGATTATTGTATATGATGTTTTGGGAAATGAAATACAAACATTTGTAAATGAGAAGCAAAACGCAGGAAGCTATGAGGTAGAATTTGATGCAACAGGTTTTCCAAGCGGAATTTACTTTTATTCATTGTTAATTGATGGAAATGTAATAGATACAAAACGAATGATACTTTTAAAGTAAAATTTAAAAAACTTTTAAATTAAGATTATGGCAGACAAACAAGTTTCAATATTAAAGAGAGATGGTACACAATCAACTTTTTATTCAACTTATACATCAGCAATAGCTGACGCTATTTCTGATGATGTGATTCAGATATGGGCGGATTTAACAGAGCAGATAACATTAAAAAATGGAGTTGATATATGGATAATGCCGGGAGTCAAGATAGATTCAGGGTCATCATCTACAACCATAGTAGCACCTACTACAGGTAATTTAAATTGCAACATTTATGGTCAAGGCATTATTAAAAATGAATCCAGTGGCAATTGTATTTTCATAGACAATGTGAATGCAAATTTAAGAATTGAATGTGACTTAATTGATGGAAAAGGAGGTTTTGAGTCATCAGTATCAGTTAATATTCAAAATGCAAATAAATTCCATCTTACTTGCAATAAAGTAAGTAATAGAGATTGGCAAGCAATTAGATTTGGACAACTTCTATCACCTGGGTTAATACAAGATATAAATTTAAAAATTTCAAAAGTTGAAACAGGCAATGTTACAACGATTCCAACTTTCACTGGTACAACTGCTATTACGACAAGAGGAAATGGTTTTTTAAAGATTGATGAAATACTTTGTAGAAATTTAGGACATTGTTTATCTCATAGAGAGGGTAACATAATAGCAAGAATAAATAAATTGACTTCAATCAATAATACAACTAGTTCTCCAGCAACAGTTCATGTTAGACAATATAATGGTAACACAAATACTGGAAGTCAAACATTAATTCTATATTTTGATGAAATTCAAGCATTATCAGGTGTAGTTGCTACAAATCTTTCAACTTCAGGAGTTGAAGTAGGTGAAGGAACAGGAGTATTTATTGGTAGAAAAGTGTATTCTAGAGATAATCCTGCATTTCAAATACAAGGAGCAAATACAAAAGGATATATAAAATGTATTGAAATAATAAGTCAAGGAAGATCAAATAATATACCAGTAAACGCAATGGATTTAAGTAACTTTACAAATCAAATTACAATAAATGCAAACTATATACAGGGATACAGAAACAATGGAGTTATTTTTATAAATGATGCTAATGTTCAGGTAAAAAATGCTAAATTAGTAAATACTTACACTGGAACAAGTGTTTCCTCACTTGGAATATTTATTGCCGGTACCAAAGTTATTACATTAATAAATGTGGAAATAGTAATTGGGGAATTAACAAACGGAAGAACTATTTATCATACAGGTTCTACCGAACCTGAATCATTCGATTTAAAAAATTACGGTCTTTTCGTTAATAAAGCTATAGATAGTAATTTGAAATTATTAATTGGCACAGGATTGAGTAACCCCAATTATAATTATCAATATATTGTAGATGCTTTGTTAACTTAATTTAATATTCTAAATTAATACTCTCATGAAAATATTTACGGTAATTGTTCTGTTCACTCTTTTTACAAATAATGTTTTCTCTCAAACAGGATGGATTCAACAAAACTCCGGCATCACTACTAATTTAAATTCAGTTAAGTTTACAAACTCAAATACAGGTTGGTGTGCAGGGAATAACGGTTTTATTTTAAAGACAACTAACGGAGGAATAAACTGGATACAGCAACCAAGCGGTTTTAACATCGATCTTAAATCGGTATCTTTTCCTTCTGCAAATACAGGATTCGCTGTAGGAGATAGTGGATTAATACTTAAAACAACAAATGGCGGAAATATCTGGTTTAAAATATATACACCTATAACTAATTTTTTAAAGTCTGTATTTTTTGTAAATGAAAACATTGGATTTACAGGAGGATATTTTGGTGAACCAATAAATATTTATAAAACTACAAATGGGGGAATGTCATGGGATTCTATTCGTGTTAGCGCGCAATTTATAACCTCAATTCAATTCTTAAACACTTCACTTGGATGGGCAACAATGGGCTCAAGTGTTATTTCTGAAGATTTTGTAACTAAAACTACCAATGGTGGAATTGATTGGGTTTTGCAGCCTTCCCATTATTCTTTGCATGCCAAAACTGTTTTTTTTTCCGATTCATTAAATGGATGGTTGTCAGGTGTAAGCTCAGTTTCTTACCCTACAATACTTAGAACAACCAATAGCGGAGCTAACTGGATAACAGAATTCCCCGGAACAGGATATAGTGTTAATTCACTTTACTTCACAAATAATAATAAAGGATGGGCAGCAGGTGAAAACAGAATTATCCAATCAACAACCAACGGAGGAGTGAACTGGATAAATCAAACAGCAACTCAATCCGGAATAAATTATAACTCTGTTTATTTCACTGATTCTCTAATCGGATGGGTAGTTGGCGACAGCGGTATAATTTTAAAAACTACTACCGGCGGCGTCCTTACTAACTTCACAAATACTTCTACAGAAATTCCCGATAAATATTTTCTTTCGCAGAATTATCCGAATCCGTTTAATCCGACGACAATTATCAATTATAACATAACCCCCCTAATTCCCCCCTTTGAAAAAGGGGGGACAGGGGGGTTCGTACAATTAAAAATATTTGATGTCTTGGGAAATGAAGTAAGTACTTTAGTAAATGAAAACAAACCTCCAGGAAGATATGAAGTTACTTTTAACGGAGCAGGATTACCAAGCGGAGTTTATTTTTACAGACTTGTGGTGAGCTTGCCTCGTAAAGCGGATCCGTCGAACCCAATGGAGTCAGGTGATTTCAGTGAGATAAAGAGAATGGTGCTGATAAAATAAATTCAGAAGAGTACGTTACCAACCAACCAACCAACCAACCAGCCTGACTCGCTTTCAGACGGGAGAATGGAAGCAGGAAATAAAAATTAATCCGGCAACATTAAGGCAAAGCTCTTGATATAAAAACAAAAAACTTCTTACCAAAATTAATGATAAGAAGTTTGATGAAATATTAATTGAATGTTTACAGTTACATAATTTTACTTTATGTCAAAGACCCTGTCTAATCTCGCGATCTTCATAAGATCTCTTACGTTTGCATTTACATTCTTAATTATGAGCTTTTTGTTCTTCTCTCTTTCGAGCCTTTCTGAAAAGAGAAGCACTGACAATCCCGAACTGTCGCATTTGGTTACATCGCCCAGATCTATGATGAACTGATTGTCAATTTCCTTCTGAAGAAAAACCAGTTCTGCTTTCAATGCTGCGGCTATGTTGTGATCAAGAGACTTTGTCGCAAGCTTGAATATTGTCTTGTCTGTCTGCTTATCAATTTCAAATTTCATTTTGCATCTGTTTTAGGTTTGTGGGTTTCTTTCGGAAGCAATACTTTTCTGCTGAGTTTTAGTTTTCCGGAATCATCTATACCCATCAGCTTTACCTGAATCGCCTGACCGAATTTCAGTACGTCTTCCACTTTAACCACTCTCTTGTTATCTATTTCAGAAATGTGAAGAAGTCCTTCCTTGCCCGGAAGTATTTCAACAAATGCACCGAAGTCCTTTATTCCTTTTACAACGCCGTCGTAAATCTTGCCGATCTCAGGAACTTCCGTCAGACCAGCTATCATCTTTCTTGCGATCTCCGCCTGCGTCTTGTCAACAGCCGCTATTGTTACCTTTCCTTCATCATCAATGTCTATTTCGGCTCCGCTTTCTGAAATTATATGTCGGATAGTCTTTCCTCCCGGTCCGATAACTGCTCCTATCATATCCCTCGGAACCATCATTGAATACAAATGAGGCGCGTACTTGGAGATCGAATCTCTCGGCACTGTCATTGTTTTACTCATCTCTCCGAGTATGTGAAGTCTTCCTTCTTTTGCCTGCGCAAGCGCTGTCTCCATTATGTCAAATGAAATTCCTCTGATTTTAATATCCATCTGAATTGCGGTAATTCCTTCAGCGGTTCCGGCTACCTTGAAATCCATATCTCCGAAATGATCCTCGTCTCCAAGTATGTCGGAAATTACGGCTACTTTATCTCCTTCTTTTATGAGTCCCATTGCAATACCCGCAACCGGCTTCTTCAGTTTTACTCCGGCATCCATTAACGCAAGCGAGCCAGCGCAAACTGTCGCCATTGAAGACGAACCGTTCGATTCAAGTATGTCTGATACTATTCTTATTGTGTATGGAAAATCTTCATCGTTTGGTAAAAGATTCTTCAAAGATCTTTCCGCAAGATTTCCGTGACCTATTTCTCTTCTTCCGGGTCCGGGTCTTCCGCCTACTTCACCGGTGCTGAACGGAGGGAAGTTGTAATGAAGAATGAATTTCTTGTAACT
>JAFDZQ010000028.1:0-11171 GCA_018266895.1 Bacteroidota bacterium | reverse complement strand
GTCGTAAGACTCTGCGTCTGTCCTCTTGTAAACAAAGCCGAACCATGGGCTCTCGGCAGTACTCCTGTTTCACTCGCTATGTCTCTTATCTCCGTGAATCCGCGTCCATCAAGTCTTTTCTTATCGTCTAGGACCATTGATCTCATCACGTCATACTGTATGTCATGAATAATTGTACCGATCTTCTTTTCCTGATCGGGATATTTTTCCGATAATGCTGCAACTGCTTTGTCAAAAATTTCCCTGTTCTTTAATTTTCTGTCTTCTTTTGATAAAACAGTGGAAGTAACAGTTTTAATGTCATCTTCACATATTGCTTTTACATCCGCTGTTATTTCTGAAATATCTTCTTTAGGAAGTAATTCTCTTTTCTGCTTTCCGGCTTCCTTTGCAAATTCCTTCTGGAAATCGCAGAGTATGGCTATATGCTTATGTGCGAATTTAATTGCATCAAGAAATTCTGCTTCAGAGATTTCCTTCGCTTCTCCTTCTACCATCATTATCGAATCGGAAGTTCCTGCAACACTGATATCAAAATCTCCTGTTTCAAGCTGTTCGTGTGAAGGATTAACGATCATTTCCCCGTTAATTCTGCTCACTCTTACTTCTGAAATCGGCTCGTCAAAAGGAATATCTGAAATCAGCAAAGCTGCCGAAGCGCCGATCGCTGCTACCACATCCGTATCGTATGCTCCATCTGATGAATAAACCGAACATAATAACTGTACTTCATTAAAAAATCCTTCGGGAAACATTGGTCTTATAGGTCTGTCAATGAGTCTTGAAGAAAGTATTTCCTTTTCCGTAGGTCTTGCTTCTCTTTTGAAAAAGCCGCCCGGGATTTTTCCTACCGACGCTGTCTTTTCCCTGTAATCTACCGTCAGCGGGAAAAAATCCTGACCCGGTTTTGCTTCGTCCGAAGCTGTTACTGTGCAGAGAACTATGTTATCGTCAAGTGAAATAAGAACTGCTCCGTTTGCCTGTTTTGCTAATTTTCCCGTTTCAAGCGTTAATTTCTTACCGCCTATTTCTATGCTTTTTGTAAATGGCATTTAATCTCTTTCGTTTAAATTATTTTCTTATGTCTAATTCTTTTATGATCTTTCTGTATCTTGCAACGTCTTTGTTCTCAAGATATCTGAGAAGTTTTCTTCTTTTTCCTACCATCATAAGAAGCCCTCTTCTTGAGTGATGATCTTTTTTGAAATTGCTGAAATGCATAGCTGACAGATCATTTATTCTTTTTGTCAGTATTGCAACCTGCACTTCCGGCTTTCCTGAATCTTTTTCATTGTCGCCGTATTTTTTAACGATTTCCTGTTTCTGTTCTGTTGTTAATGGCATTTGCTTATTTTATTATTTATTTAATATTTCTAAAGATATTTTTTTGTCTGAATGTAACTGTGTTCTCAGCTTATCAATGTTCTCGAATTTAATCTCTTCTCTTATCCGGTCAATAAATCCGATCTTTATTTTCTCTCCGTATATATCGTCACTGAAATCAAAAATATTAACTTCCAGTTTAATCGAATTATCATCAGTGACCGTCGGGTTTCTTCCAATGCTCATCATACCGTAATATGCTTTGTCCCTTAATTTCACTTCTACTGCATAAATCCCGATAGCAGGAATCAGTTTGAATTCATCCGGGATTTTAATGTTCGCTGTCGGATATCCGAGTTCCCGTCCGAGCTTCTTTCCTTCAACCACTGTGCCTTCAATCGAATAATTCCTTCCGAGAATCTTCGCGGCTTTCTTTACATTTCCTTCTGCAGAAAGCAATTCCCTTAGAACCGAACTGCTTATATGAACGTCATCCGGTTTGTATTCATCAACTCTGTCAACCGTAAAATCATACTTCGCTGAAAGCTCTTTTAATGTATCGTAATTTCCTTCACGGTTCTTTCCGAACATGTGGTCATATCCGAGAACAAGATCGTTCAGACCAATCTTGTCTATCAGATATTTTTTGTAAAAATCATTCGCTGTCGTATTGGCAAAGTCTTTCGTGAAATTAATCACGAATACAATATCTATATCAAGCTGACTGAATATTTCAAGCTTTTCTTCAAGAGTAGAAAGTATCCTGATGTCTTTTGCCCTGTTTCTAAGAACGATCTGCGGGTGCGGGTCAAATGTTATTAATACGCTTCTTAATCCTTTTGAATCTCTGACTGAATTTAATTTCTCGATTATTTTCCTGTGACCGGTATGAACTCCGTCAAATGTACCGACTGAAACTGCAGTCTTTTTATCAAATTCAATTTCTGTAATATTCCTTACAACTTTCATCGGCTTATTTGATTTCCGCTGAAAATACAGTGAAACATATCTGTTCCGTAAATTAACAGGAATAAAACATCTGATATTTTCATTTGCACAGTCTTCGGTTTGATTCCGGCAATTTAATTTTACTGATCAGAGACTTTTAACAGCTTCTTTGATCTTATCAAAATTTACCTGAACTCCTGGATTTTCAGTTATTTCCTTGTATTTTACAATACCGTCCTTGCCGATTACAAATACTGCCCTTTTGGCGACATTCTTCATTCCGTGTGCAAAAGTATCGTGGACTACATCGTATTTATTTATTACTTCCCTGTTAAAATCGCTGAGCAGAGGATATTTGATACCGTTACTTTTTGCAAAAGCTTTTTGTACGAATGTTCCGTCAACGCTTACTCCCAGTATTTCTGCATCCAATCCTTCAAAATCATTGAAACTTTCATTCATGGTGCAAATTTGTTCAGTGCAGACACCGGTAAATGCCTGCGGAAAAAATAAAAGAACCACATTTTTCTTTCCGTTAAATGAACTTAAAGTTATATCAGTGGGATCTGCTGATGGTGTAAATGATACTAATGTAAAATCGGGGGCTTTATCGCCTGTATTTATAGCCATTTTTTAAAATTTAAGTGTTTGACAAGCATAAAATATAATCATTTAAGATTTTATTAACAATCCGAATTACTGTATTATAAGGGACCGGTTTTCCATAACTGTCAAGAAACTAACCTTTTGATTTACAAAATTGTTTTAGTTCCGCTAACGATGTTCAGCGTTTTCGACGGATATGATAATCAGAATATTCCGAGAAGTGTATATAGACTTCAAATGTAAATTAACTTTTGTATTTTATTAACAAAAAAATCTGATACGGCTATAATTAATCAAGCAAGCCGGAAGTAAGCCATGAAAAATCTGTTCAGAGTAATGTTACCGCTTATTGCCATTATTATTTTTGTGAATTTGTATTTTTTACATTCGGAAGTAATAAAACCGGCAGGAAATTATCCGATCTGGATGAAAGATTCTTCCCGAAACAGAACCGATCAGACTTCCGGGCTTTTCTATACCGGAGAGAAAGACGGCAAAAAAATGTTTATTTCCTGCGACGATATTGGCAAGATAAACAGGATTTCGGTTGATGAAAGTAAAAATCCACCTGAGTTTGAATTTACAGAAATAAAATTTTCGGCTCAGGTTAACACTCTCTTTGAAAAATTCAAGAAAAGAGATATGGAAGACATTTATTTTGACAGTCTGAACAATCAGATACTTCTTGCTATTGAGGGACATGAATACAGTTCCTATGATCCGGAAATCTACAGGAAGAAGGAAGGCATTTACGCGCTGACTTTCAACAACGATATTTTTTCATTCGATACTATTATTACAATTAAAAGACTTAAAATGCCTGAAGCAGTATATGCTCATACTTTTGACAATATAGGTTTTGAAGGATTTTCAGTTACCGCAGATTATTTTTTTCTCGGTCTTGAAAATTATCAGATTAACACGAATGATTTTACTGACAGTACAATCCTGTACATTGTGAACAGAAAAACGAATGAACTTACAAAAACCATAGGAACAAGTGATCTTAAAATCAGCTCGATCTGCGGATTGTTTTCAGACGGTGACAGGAGTCTTTACGGTATTGACAGGAACAGAAGAAGCATGTTTCACTTAATTTTTGACGAGGAATTCAATGTCATCAGCTGCAGGATCAAGCAACTCGATCTTTCAACTCCCGGTCATCCCGAGATCAATGATGTTCTTGGCTTTGCGCCTGAATCAGTAACATTTGACCATGAAAACAATGTTTATGTTTCCCTTGATCCCTGGAAGGAAATATATAAACCGGATATTGCTCAAAGAAAAAGACTTTCTCAGGAAGAGCTGAATAATTTTTACACTTTCGTTCCGATAATGTATAAATTTAAAAATGAATTCAACTGATAGGGTACATTGAAAAGTTACAGAAAAGAACTATGGTTCGATACAAAGTACCGTAGAGAACTTATAAACATCACAGGAATTGTTTCGGACTGTCTGAAGGAAAGCGGAATTATTGAAGGTATTCTTCTTTGCAACGCAATGCACATTACTTCAAGTGTTTTTATTAATGACGACGAGTCCGGCCTGCATGCCGATATTGAAAAATGGCTCGAGGGACTTGCTCCCGAAAAGCCGCATTCTCAGTACAGCCATAATACTTTTGAAGACAATGCCGATGCTCATCTTAAAAGAACTATAATGGGAAGGGAAGTCGTTGTCGCAGTTACAAAAGGAGAACTTGATTTCGGACCATGGGAACAGATTTTTTACGGAGAGTTCGACGGTAAGAGAAGAAAAAGAGTTCTTGTAAAAATCATCGGAGAGTAATCTGTTCGTATTTACATCAATGTACGAAGAATCACTCAAAGGATATTTTATTAACATTTTATATCAGACCTAATTTTATTAATTTTATATAATTAAACTTTACAGGAGATTAAACATGCTTTCAAAAAAACTTCAGAATGCTCTTAATGACCAGATAAACAAGGAATTCTTTTCAGAGTACTTTTACCTTTCAATGTCAGCTTATCTTGAATCCATAGAAATGGAAGGATTTGCTAATTATTTCAATGTGCAGGCGCAGGAAGAACATTTCCATGCTATGAAAATGTTTAACTTCGTTCATGACAAAGGCGGAAGAGTGATACTTAAATCACTGCCCGAGCCTAAAGCCGATTTCAAATCCGTACTGAATTTATTTGAGGATGCGCTTGAACACGAGAGATATATAACAAAAAGCATAAACGATCTGATGGACGTTGCAATAAAAGAAAATGATCACTCCGTGAAAAGTTTCATTGAATGGTATGTTGACGAGCAGGTAGAGGAAGAAGCTTCCATGACCAAGATCATTTCGAAACTCAAGCTTATAAACGGTGAAGGTCTGGGACTGCTGACACTTGACAACGAACTGGGCTCAAGGACTTTTACTCCTGAAGCGGAATAATGTGAATTTATTTTTTTATAATCCAATTTTAAAGACAGGTATATCCTGTCTTTTCTTTTTATATCTTCATTTCTAATCACCTTCACATTTATTATTTTTAAATCACTAAAAATTTAATTTTAACATATATGGAATCCCAGCCTTTGACTGAAAATAAAAGAAGAGTTATGTCATTTGACAGAAAAGATTATGACAATGAGACACTGTTAAATTTATATAAAGCAATCCTTCTTCCCAGACTTATAGAAGAGAAGATGCTTCTGCTTCTGAGAAAAGGCAGAATTTCTAAATGGTTTTCTGGTATCGGTCAGGAAGCAATATCCGTCGGAGTCGCAATGGCTCTGGATAAGGACGAATACATCCTCCCTATGCACAGGAATCTCGGAGTCTTTACGGTAAAAGGTCTTCCTCTTGACAGATTATTCAGGCAGCTTCAGGGAAAAGACAACGGCTTTTCAAAAGGACGCGAAAGGTCTTTTCATTTCGGTACTAATGAATTTCATATAGTGGGGATGATCTCTCATCTCGGACCGCAGCTTGGCATAGCTGACGGCATTGCTCTTGCAAGCCTGCTTAAAAAAGATAAAAAAATTACAGCTGTTTTTTCAGGAGACGGCGGAACAAGCGAAGGTGATTTTCACGAAGCGCTCAATGTGGCGGCTGTATGGAATCTTCCCGTGATATTTGTAATAGAAAATAATGCATACGGACTTTCCACGCCGGTAAATGAACAGTATAAATGCGAAGATCTTTCAGTAAAAGGAATCGGTTACGGAATGGAATCTCAGCAGATTGACGGGAATAATATACTTACGGTTTATGATACAATAAAAACTTACGCCAATTCTATGAAGAATGATCCGAGACCTCTGCTTCTTGAATGCAAAACATTCCGGATGCGGGGTCATGAAGAAGCTTCAGGTACAAAATATGTTCCTGCCGAACTGTTTGAAGAATGGGCAAAGAAAGATCCTGTTGCAAATTATGAAAGCTATCTTATTGAGGAAGGAGTGTTAAATGATTCTTCCGTTGAATCATTAAGAAAAGAATACAAAAATCAGATAGACATTGCTCTTGAGGCTTCATTTGCCGAACCGGAAATTACTGCCGATACTGAAAAAGAATTAAATGATGTCTATGCGCCTTATGTTCAGAAAATAATAAATCCCGGATCGGCAAAAAAATCACCTAAAAGAATGATAGATGCTATATCTGACGGCTTAAGACTGTCACTGCGGAAGTATGATAATCTGGTGATAATGGGACAGGACATTGCGGAGTACGGGGGAGTATTTAAGATCACTGAAAATTTTTACAAGGAATTCGGGAAAGAAAGAATTAGGAACACGCCATTATGCGAGTCAGCAATAGTCGGCGCAGCTCTGGGACTTTCAGTAAAGGGAATGAAAGCAGTTATGGAAATGCAGTTCGCTGATTTTGTGACATGCGGTTTCAATCAGATAGTGAATAATATTGCCAAGATACACTACCGCTGGGGACAGAATGCGGATGTAGTTATCAGAATGCCCTGCGGAGCCGGAGTCGGCGCAGGTCCTTTTCATTCACAGTCCAACGAGGCATGGTTCTTTCATACGCCGGGTCTCAAAATATTTTATCCTTCGGATCCTTTTGATGCGAAAGGTCTGATTGCGGCTGCGATCGAAGATCCCAATCCTGTTTTGTTCTTCGAACATAAAGCGCTTTACAGAAGCATCACGGAAGATATTCCTGATGATTACTATACAGTTGATGCAAGCAGTGCAAAATATGTGTCAGAAGGAAATGACGTTACAATTGTAACTTACGGAATGGGTGTTCACTGGGCGAAGAATATACTAAAAAACAACCCTGAAATATCAGCGGATCTTATAGATCTGAGAATTTTACTCCCATGGGATAAAGCAACAGTTGAAGACAGCGTAAAAAAAACCGGAAAGGTAATTATACTTCACGAAGATACTCTTACCGGAGGAATAGGAGCTGAGATAGCTGCTCATATTTCCGAAAACTGTTTCCGGGATCTTGATGCTCCTGTTATGAGAAGCGGCAGTCTCGATACTCCGGTTCCTTTTGCAAATTCACTGGAAGAAAATTTTTTCAGGAAGAATGTTTTTGAAAAGAAACTGAAAGACCTGACAGGATACTGATAAGTACAGGTGTATTTTATTTGAGGAAAAATATTATTAGGACTGAAATGAAAATATTTCATCAAACCTTTAAATCTTTCCTTAAATTGTTCCGTACAAAAATCATCATAAAAATATTCCGGTAAATTTAAAAAAAATTATGTTCAGGATCATCTTAATTTTAATAATCTTCATTTCTATGATCAAGCAAGGAAATTCACAATCTTCACAAATCAATAATCAGACTTATGACTCCCTTCTGGCAAAAAAATACGGAGCGGATGATTACGGTATGAAAAAATACATCATGGCTTTTTTGAAATCCGGAAAGACAGAACTTTCTGATAAAGCGGAACAGGACAGACTTCAGGGCGAACACATGAAAAATATAATCAGAATGGCTGAGGATGGAAAGCTCTTGATAGCCGGACCGTTTATGGATAATCAGAGCATCAGGGGAATTTATATATTCGATGTAAGTACTGTCGAAGAAGCACGTGAACTTACTTCAACTGATCCTGCCATAAAAGCAGGAGTTCTTGAAATGGAACTTCATCCCTGGTACGGGTCAGCAGCATTAATGGAAGTAAATGATATTCACAAAAAAATTCAGAAGAAGAGTTTCTGAATAATTTTGAAATATTAATTATATCTGATCGATTGATTATTCCTTGGATTGTTAAATATAATATATATCTCAGGATGCAAAAGCCGCTTAAAGATTAATTTAAACGGCTTTAGCATTTTACAGAGTAAAAAAAGATTAATTATTTGATATCGCTTTTTCGGAAATGATTTTAGATAAACCTTGAATATGTTTGTTCCAGATCTTTATGGCTTCATTTGTCTGCTTTTTCAAGCAGAGATCAAGAAATTTTTTATGATGAGTAACATCATACTTCATTTCACTGCTTTTAACAAATATTTCATTTAATGCCCTGATATTGTGTTTGTATATTTCATTTATCACAAACTTCATAAAATCCAGTTTTGATGGTCCGTAAATAGCTTTTCCGAAATCCCAGATCAGGTAACCGACTTTGTTGAAATCCCTGCATTTTTCAATTTTTCTCAGGATACTTTCTGCTTTCCTGAATGTGCCTGAAGTAAATCTTGGAATAGCATCTTTGAGAAGCAGGGGAGCAATTATGAAATACACTTCAGCTACTTCTTTGACATATTCCCTTGAAACTTTTCTTACGAAACTTCCCCTGTTTGGTATCATATCCACATAACCTTCGCTGTGAAGTATTCTTAAAGCTTCTCTTACGGGAACTCTGCTTATTTTGCAGATTTTAGAAATGTGAAATTCCTTAATCTGATCTCCGGGTTTGAGATTTCCGTATATGATTTCTTTTCTTATGTATTCCGCGACTTTGTTTACTGAGGTAGTTTTTGTGCTCATATTTTATTCTTTTGAGGTTTGGGTATTTAAAAATAAGTCATACAATCCAAAGAAAGTATACAATAATTGTGACGGAATTTTTCGCGAGATTTTAAAACTGCTGAAAAAAACATGACTCAAACGGCGCTTCTGAAATGCTGAATCCGTTTGAGTATATTTTATTAGGTCTGTATTAAGAGTGTTACAATTTATTTTTTATAATTCTCATTCATCCTGTCATGTCTTTCTTCTGCCTGTTTATCCCACTGGGGCACTACAGTCTCAAGAAATATTTTTTTATCTTCAGCCATTTTTTTGATATCAAGTCCTATATATTCCTGCGCTTTTTCTTTTGTGGAAATGTCAGGATACTGTACCGGAAGTTTAACGTTTAATTTCGTAAGTATTTCTGAAAGAAGGACTCTTGCCTTTTCCGATCTTTCAATGGAATTACCCAGAATTCTTGCACATTCAAGCGGAGCATGAAAACTTCCTCCGTGACTTGCCGAAACAAAATCCCATCTCCACTGCGACTGTCTGATAAGTTCGAGTACAGGTTTCATCTGTTCTTCTGTCCCTCCGTTATCCCATGCTGTCTTTGCTTCTATATGCGCTTTCACAAGAGAGCGTGTGGCAATCTGCGAGAGTTCAAGCACTTTGTCCTGTCTGTCATACACATTATTTATCAGTGTCGTTTCGGTTTCCCTGTGACAAACCTGACAGGAATTTGAAATATTATTAAGAGGACTTTGTATATGATGATCAGTGAACTTTATTCCTCCTGTAGTTTTATAAGGCATGTGGCAATCAGCACAGGCAAGCCCTCTCTCCGAGTGAATTCCCATTTTAAAAATTTCAAAATCGGGATGCTGGGCTTTCAGTATTGGTGTTTTGCTGAGTGAATGTACAAAGTCAACATGCTTTACGCTGTCATAATACTGCTCAATGTTCTCAACCGTAAATCCTTTATCCCAGGGGAATGTAAGATACTTATCTTCTTTGCCCTTGAAATAATATTCCACATGACACTGAGCGCAGACAAGCGATCTCATTTCCTGATGTGTCGACTTTGTAATGTCTTTTCCCTGTCTGTCAAATGCCTCTACCAAAGCAGGTCTGGTAATTCTTAAATTCATAGTCTTCGAATCATGACAATCCTGGCATCCGATTGCATTGGCAATCTCGCCTCCCATTTCCTTAAAAGGTTTCTTGTAAAACTCCGCAATACCCATCTTATTCATCACCCTCGGAACGTCAGTGCTTTTACAGGTATAACAGGTGCTCGGCTGCGGTACATCTACTCTGAAAGTGTTTCTTATGTCTTTTATTGCATAATAATGTCCTCTTCCCTGATTATAAGCTCTTGAAAAAGCATATCCCGCCCAGAGGACAACCATGTCAGGATATCTGTCAAGCATGTCTATTTTTTTTGCTCCTCCGTGTTTGCTTGCAAAAGTAGTATCAAGAGTGGAAATGTACGCTTCGTATTCTCGCGGATAATTCTCTCCCCACACTTCATTCCTCGGCTCCCATTCTGCAATTGGCTTTACATTCTGAAGGATCAGATTCGCTTCGCTTCTTCTTTCGACTATCGAACTCCCGAGCAGCCCGATAAGAAAGACGATCACGATCGTAAAAATATAAAGAAGCCATCCTATCCAGGGCTTCTCGGCTACAATGTCTTTTATTTTTCTCATAATATTATTTTAATTTACTTTCTTTTATCCACTCCGGTATTATCGGGTCTATTTGAGGAACATTAACATTCGGAAAAGACGATAAACTGTTCACTGTTCCGTGGGGTGTCTCTTCATGACAGCTCCAGCATTTTTTTTCTTTGTCAGATTCGTTTGTAATAAGCTGTGTGTGATTTATTAAACTCGAATGGCATCTTTTGCAATTTTCCTGAACTACATTTATTCCCGCTTCTTTTATCCGTATTACCTGCGGCTCTAATCTGAACGTAAACATTGTGGAATGTCTTAATCCGTCTGACGCCTTGAAAAAATATTTTCTGAAAATATTATCCTGCGGGACATGACAGTCATTGCATGTAGCAATTCTTGCATGAGAACTTATTCTCCAGGACGCATACTGAGTGTACATAACATGACAGTTAATGCACGTTTCCGGCTTATCAGACAAATAGGAAGTGGCATTACCCACATATATTATCAGAAAGATCAGTCCAGTCAGAACACCGCTTATGATGATAACTGAAACTTTCCAGCTTTCCGGCGGCTTTGTAACATTTATGAATTTATCAAATAATTTCATCTGTGTAAAATTAACAGATATTGTTGAATAAAAATATGACATAAATCAATTTTAATTATTTAATAACCTCCAACCGTCCAAAATATTTTTGAAT
>JAFDZQ010000027.1:907-45427 GCA_018266895.1 Bacteroidota bacterium | reverse complement strand
GGTTCTGCCGGAGTCTCGGTTTCCTCGGCAACAGGTTCTTTTTCAATTGAAGGAGCAACTACTGAGACGATTGAAGCATTTTCGTCATTCAGAATCTTTACAGAATCAATTTTAATATCACTTACTTTAATGGAGTCACCTATATTCAGCTGTGATATATCAATGTCAATATGTGAAGGAATATTTGTAGGAAGACATTCAATATCAAGCTTATGCAAAATATGCTGTAAAATTCCACCGTCTCTGATACCGATTGCATTTCCCGTCAGCTGAACCGATACTTCAATTGTAATAACTTCGCCTTCTTTCAAAGCAAAAAGATCAAAATGAAGAGGTTTATCTGTAACAGGATGGAACTGAACATCTTTAAGGATACAGCTAAATGATTTATTATCGTCGAATTTCAGATTTACAATGTGGGATTCCGTTGTATAAATGATAGGTCTGAGTTCAAGCTCATTCGCAGCAATTTCTACATTATTTACACCGTGACCGTAATAAATTCCGGGTATAAAGCCCTTTTTTCTCATTTGATTAAGAGTTGACTCCTTGAAATCTTCTCTTTTCCTGGCATTTAAGGTTATTTCTGACATATTATTAAAATTTTAAATAGTAAACTTCAAAAATAGCTTATTAATAAAATTTAATCAATCGATTTATTAATAAAAAAGGTATCTGCGTTTATTAATAAATTAAGACAGATTAAAGTTAAAATAAATTAGACTGGATTTGTACCGGGAGAGGGACTTGAACCCCCGACCTACGGATTATGATTCCGACGCTCTAACCAGCTGAGCTATCCCGGCGTAATAAGAATTTACAAGTTAAGCTTAATGATGATTTTATTCAATACATAAGTTAATCATTTTCCCGGAATTTTAATTTTCAGGAATTATCACGTTAACACATTCATATATTTTTTCCGGAACCAGTTGCCTCATAATTAAATGTTACCGTAGCAGTAGAAATCTTTTCTTTTCTTTTTTGCTACTTTTTTCTTTTCTTTTGTTAACAATGTTAGTAATGTTAATATCTTTATTTTCATTTTTATTTTATAGACAATTTTAATATCAATCGTATTTTTCTTTCTATATTATTTTGCAGTTTAAATGGATCTAACTTATTAAAAATTCTTATTAACTCTATCTTTTTATCTTCACCAATTTCCTTTGATTCAAGTAATCTTTGAAAAGGAGTTTTAGCTTTGTCATACTTCTTTTTGATTTTTGAACCCTGTCTTTCTTTAGATATTAATTTCATCGATGGGAGAAAAAAATTCAAGAAATAGTTCAGGTCGTTTCGGTAAAGATCATTTAACAGGTCCAATTGCTCCGGATTATTCAGCCTGTCATAACCTATGTATTGTCTTACAACTGTCCAGTTCTTTTCTTCTATATGTGCATTGTCATTTTTGTTATATGCTCTTGATCGTGTATAATTTACCGGTTCTTTTCTATGTTTAAAATATTTTAATAATCTGTAATTCATAAATTCTTTTCCATTATCACTATCAAACCCCCGTATCTTAAATGGCAATGTAAGTTCTATTTCTCTTATTGCCTTCAAAGTATTTGCTTCGCCTTTACCCCACACAGCTCGCTGTGATGTCCATCCTGTCGCTATATCCACAATATCCAGAGTATTTATATATTCACCTGCTACGCTGGTTCCGCAATGGGCTACTAAATCCACTTCAATAAAACCGGGACGGTTCTCTTCCCATTGGTTTGTCTTTATAGGGATTAAATCCCTTATTATCGATCCCGGTCGCGTTGTGCATAATCCCCGCTTTGTATATTTACCTCTGTATTTTGCAAGTATTCTATCAATGGTTGCAGGAGATATTTCCCTCAGTAACTCTTCATCTTTTTTGCTTAATGATAATATGGATTTTTTATATATCGGCAGCCAGATTGGTATTGCTGCTTTTAATCTATCCGAACATATCAGATTTGTCTTTTTCCATAATGTCTTTAAAAAGTTTTTTACTCCTTCTGTATGATATTTCTTTTTCCGACCAGCTCTTTTCCTTTGTTTATTAATTTCCGGAAATGGAGATTGATTCAACAACTTAATCGCATATTTCCTATGATAAATACATACAGTACAAAACTCATCTAATATCTTTTTCTTCTCTTCTTTTCCGGCTTTTGTATATCTTTCTTTAATCTCATGAAGATACTCTTCTTTTGATTTTTTACTCATAATTTATTACCGTTTTTATGTTATAACTACGGTAACATTAATTATGAGGCAACGACCTGTTTTTTATAACCCCAGGGTAACATTAATTATGAGGCAATGCGGGAATAAAACATCTTGTTTCTTTAAATTGCTTTAAGAATGTATTTTTTATAATTTGCCTTAACTTAATTTTAATGACCAGAAAAATTTTACTTCTACTGTCATCTGCTTTTTTATTCACTTTGGTGACAAATAATACTTCTTTTTCGCAGGATAAATGGTGGAAAGAAAAGAGATACAAGAATGAAGCTGCACGTCAGAAACATGATCTCTGCAAGAAGACTTTTAAGGACATAGCAATCGGTTTTACATACAATAATGTAAATATGATAAATCCTTATTTTGATTCACAGATCTATCTTAATGTAATAAGCAATGAGAAAGGATACTACAGTTCAAGTCAGGCGGAATATATTCTCTCCGATTTTATGGATTATTTCAAAATAGAAAATTTTAAATACACAAGATCAAATAAATTTAATTCTTACGCATTCGTTAACGGGATTTATACTTACAGGATCGGGCAGAAAAAGCTTGACCTTGCGGTTACAGTTTCCCTGAAGTATTATGACAATAAATGGTTTATTGACCAGATCACAATTAACTGACAATTCATTGTTTCTGTCCGGAAAGTTTATTCAAAGAATTTTTTTAATGAAAATTTAAAACCGTAAAATGATTACCGGTACAGCTTGGACATCAATCAGCAAATAAAATCTGATTCAGACAGATCTAATGACAGGCGGTTAAAGATTTTAATTTTGATCGCTTTTTTCATTTTCATCTGGATTGTACTCATCGAATTGATTCCGGCTTTATTAATGTCTGATATTGATAAAAACTGGGAAACAGTATCTAACGATAAAATCCGCCAGCAAAAAGAAGTAATAATTTCTCACTACAACTCTTATCTCTCAGACATAAGCAATCTGTCGGAAAAATTAACTGGATCTTCCGATATTCAGAAACTCGTTCAGAAAAGCGATTCGAAAAAACTTTTCGAAGAACTTTTAAGAATAAATCCGGATGATAAATATCAGATAGAGATTTATAATACAAGACTTGAACTCCTTGCTTTTAAAGGAAGGAAACTTGATTCAGACATATTTACTCTGCAAAGATCGATGAACGGTCAGAAGTTTTCTGTGCTTAAGGAAATAGGATTCTATACTTTTCTTATAGATTATTCACCTGTTTACGATATTAAAGAGACTTCAAAAATAACCGGAATTGTCCTTACCTCCAGATTAGTTGACATAAAATATCAGATCAGCAATAAATTTTTTCAGAATTCCGGATTGCTGTATGATATCAGAAAATCCCTGGATATTATTCCCGTCATTATCCCTGCAAATGTGATAACGGCAAAAATAAATTTTGACACTTCAAGTCTTGCTGAAAACGAGGAGTTAGAGCTGAAAGGAATAGACGGTAAAGTTATTGGCTTACTTCTGTTCCCGAAATACAGCCGGATGGTGCATGACAAGAATATTGATTCTCTTGCAATAAAAATCAAATCTCTGCTTGTTTTCGGATTTACAGTAATTGTTTTTTTTATAATTACAATTCTTCTTTCAAAGATTCATTCGCCTCTCATTAAATTCGCTTTGTTTATTCTGGTAATGACAGGCATCCGATATATCTGGCTTGATTTTCATTTCCCTTCCAAAACATTAGATATGGAAATATTTTCTCCTCTTTCCTATGCTTCTTTATTCGGTTACGGTATCGCGAAATCGATTGGTGAACTTCTGATCACTTCCGTTTTTATTCTGGCAATTTCCCTTTACGGGATAAGTCTCATACGAAAAAGCAGCTTTCGGATTTCTGCGGATAAAAAACAGACCGGCAGATTTATCTCACTGCCTTTGAATGCATTGCTTGTTTTTCTTTTCTTTCTTCTTATATATTTTTACGGTTCGGTTTCTCAAAGCATAATTTTTGATTCGAATATTAAGTTTTTCGACAAGACTAACATTATTCCGAGCTTTGAGATTTTCACCATACAGCTGATAATCCTGATTCTTTCCTTCTCGCTGTTTATTTTTCTGTCTTCAATAATAATTCTTATACTGAAAGATTCACTGCATAATTTTTTCAGGGAAAAAAGTTTAAGAAAATATTCCTTCATTCTGCTGCTATTGATTCTGATTGCTTTAAGCGAGATAATTGCTCCTTTTGCGGAAAATTTCAGAATTGAGTTTATCAGCAGACTCCTTGTAATATGTTTCAGCTTCGGTCTCGGAGTTTATTTCGGATTCGGATTTTCTGTAACTAAAAATTTCAGGATTTTTTCAGCTAAAAACATTTCAGTATTAATCTTGCTTTGCACAATAATTATACCGGGGATCCTTCTGGAAAATATTACTTCTCAGGAAACCAAATTCGTGGAGCTCATTGGCAAAAGCATTTCGGAAAAAGACGATGACAAGATAAAATTCCTTCTGATGACTGAATTGTCCAGTCTTTCAGAAAATAAAAAGATTGAAAACGACCTGAGAAATAAGGACAAGCTAAACGAACTCGCTTTCGCCGTATGGGCAGACAGCAAATTCAGCGAAGAGAATTTTAATACTGCGTTTATTTTACTCGATACAGCCAAAAGAATTATGAGTGATTTTATATTCAATTCACAGGTATTAAATTCAGATTCCATACTGAATTTTGCAAACTCAAATCTGTTCAGAAAAAAAAGCACTGAAGACATTGCCGCAGATACAGTTTTAAAAGCAGATACATTAGAGCAGGATGAAGATATCCTTGACGAAGAAGATGAATTTTTCAGCAAATCAAATCCGGAAGAAAGAGACAATTTTTCCGTCACTGACAATATTATTATTGCCGACAATAAAGAAGAAAAATATTATCTTGGTATTGTACCTGTGGAAAAAGCGGATCTGAAGAATACAGCATTTGCGACAAATCTGGGTTATCTGTTAATTGCCGTTCAGTATGAATCCAAAAATCTGCTTTTCCAGTCTTCGATGCAGCTTTTCAAGAATTATTCAAAGGATAATTTATTCGAGAAACTAATTTCGAATCCGATTATTACTGAATACATAGGCGGTGAGATTATCAGTTCAAACAACAAGGATCTTTCAAAGGCAAACACACTTTCGCTTGACGCATTCAGGGAATCCGTTAAAACGAAAAATGAAAAAAACAACTGGCGGTATGAATTAATTAATAACGAAAAATACAGAACATATTATATACTTGCGGCTCCTTCCGAAGGATCGGTTATTGAAAGGATTTATTCGATTAGCCTGAAAAGAAATGACTTTAAGCTCACGACATTTTTTTATCTGAAGTTCATTCTGTTTGCGGTTTTTGTTTATCTGCTTGCTATGCTTGTCATTTCATCTTTTCTGATCTTCAGGGTCAGAAAATTCAGAATGAACTTCCGTGAAAAACTGTTTGCATCTTTCTTTATTGTTTCGGTTATACCGATTGTATTGCTTGCGTTTTATACAAGGAGTTTTATCAAAAACAAATACGATATTAATTTTCAGAATCAGATCATATCGGATCTGAATTTAGCTTCGCAGTCAGTGAAAGGGATACAGATAAATCTGAATGCTCTTGATACTCTCAGCAAGGAAAAAAACAAGTATCTGACAAAAGCTCTGTCAAATACAGATAAGAATTTCAATCTGTTCCTGAGAACAAAGCTTGTCTCGACAACAAATGACGAGCTTTACAAATCCGACCTCCTTGATACAAGAGTTGATGCAGACGCTTACTACAACATAGTTTATCTCAGGAAAGATTTTTTTTCCAAGACTGAAGAGATCGGCGTTTACTCTTTCATTGTAGGATACAAGCCGTTCTTTGATTCCAGGAATAATGTGATCGGTCTGATGTCATCCCAGTCTGTTTACAGGCAAAATGAATTCAAGGAAGAGCTTACTGAAATATTAACTTTTATTTTCGGTATTTACCTGATTGTAATTATAATACTGCTGATCTTTGTGATATTCATTACAGACAGAATCTCAAAACCGATCCTGAAACTAAAGTATGCGACCGAAAGAATTGCAAAAGGTGAGAGCAACATTGAACTGAAAATAAACCGCAAAGATGAAATAGGAAATCTTGTCGAGTCATTCAATAAAATGACAAGAGAACTTGAAAGCTCCAAGGAAAAGCTGAAAAGAGCGGAACGGGAAGCAGCCTGGAGGGATATTGCAAGAAGAGTCGCACATGAAATTAAAAATCCTCTGACACCAATGAAGCTCTCCATCGAACATTTATATGACAGCTATAACGGAACAAGTTCCGGTAATTTTTCCGAAGTTCTGAAAAAGACAAGAAACATAATAATCAGTGAAATAGACAAACTTAACAGGATTGCAACGGAGTTTTCCAGCTTTGCAAAATTATCCGGGAAAAATTATGAAGAAACAGATCTGAATGAAATTATCGGAGAAGTGGTTTCATTGTACAAAGTTGCTCCCGAGATACATTTCGAAGAAAATTATGACTTCAGCATTGGCAGGATTTATGCAGACAGGCAGGAGCTCAACAGGGTTTTTCAGAATATTGTAAAAAATTCGATTCAGGCGATAACCGGAAAGGGTGTCATCGGGATCAGAACTTATGAAAAAGATAGTTTCATATATGCCGAAATATCCGATGACGGTAGCGGGATTGATTCTTCAATGATCAACAATCTATTCGAGCCGAATTTTTCCACGAAATCTACCGGTATGGGTCTTGGTCTGTCAATTGTAAAAAAGTCCCTTGATGATATGAAAGCTGAAATAGCTTTTCAGAGTAAAGTCGGTTCAGGTACAAAAGTTACGATCAGATTCAATCCTTTTATGAAAAATTAAATTTTGAAATAGTTTGGAAAAGAAATTTCTTGTCCTCATATCTTTTATAATAAATTTATTTTTATTCTCCTGCGCTAATCAGATCCCTCCTTCAGGCGGTAAAGACGATAAGACTCCTCCGGAAATCATTTATGTCTCGCCAAAGCCCGGGAAGCTGAATTTCAGAGGAAATACTGTGTCATTCAGATTTGATGAATATGTTGACAGAAGAAGTTTTGAAGAGTCGTTTTATATTTCCCCGAAACCCAAAGGTGAAATCATTTTTGACTGGAGCGGAAAAGATGTCGAAGTGAAGTTCAGTGGTAAGTTTGAAAAAGACAGAACCTATGTAGTGACTGTCGGCAAAGAGCTGAAGGATGTCAGAGGCGGAAATCCCGCCGGATCATCTTATACTTTTGCATTTTCAACGGGCGGTAAACTGGACAGGGGCATTATTTCCGGAAGAGTTTATGCGGATAATTTTGAAAGAATAAAAATACTGGCTTTTATTAAAGACGGAAAAACCGGAGCAGAACTTAACCCCGCATTAATCACGGCAGATTATATTACACAGCCGGATGAAAACGGATATTTTTCATTTACAAATCTGCCTTCGAAAGAGTTTGAACTCTATGCTATTACGGATGAAGACAGGAATAATTTGTTCAGCAAAGACTTTGAATCTGTTTCCCTACTGAAAAATCCGGTTAAGCTTCAGGGTGATTCTGCATTTTTTTCAAATGCAGACTTCCTTTTAAAAACCCCTCTTCTGAAAAAATCAGGAAACGATTTTCTGAAAGAACTTGAGGCTGATTCTTCAGGGAATATCTATTCAAACATTTTCCGTAAAGATGAAGTTATTCCGAATGACTACATTTTTTATTTTTATTTCAAAAACAACTCATATTCCAAATCTGAAATCGTAAATAATTTTTCATTAACGGATTCTGTAAAAGGAACAGTATACAAGCCAGTGTTCAACTGGATAAACGATTCGCTTCTTGAAGTTTTTTCAAATGAAAAATTTCCGTACTCAGCCGAACTGCAAGTCAGATTAACACTCACAGGCAGGTCAAAAAACATCTATTATAACAAAAATTTAAAAACAGCAGGCAGAAACAATACGGGAACTGTTTCAGGAAAATTATTAACAGATGATTTAACCGGATATCCGGTGAACATTTATCTTATTAACAAAGACAGAAAATTTATTTCATACGGCAGAAAGCTTTCAGATTCGGCTGATTTCAGATTCGATGATGTTCCGGAAGGGAATTATACTTTGTTTTCTTTTACAGATGAAAACGGCAACGTATTATATGACAGGGGAAGCATTGATCCTTACATAGCTCCGGAAGTTTTCCGTTTTTACAATGGCGATATAAAGGTAAAGGGCGGCTGGAATACTGATAATATTTTCATAAAATATTAATTTCTTTTTTCAATGAGAGATTTTATGCTGTAAGAAAGATTGTAAAAAATAAGTTCGGGAAATATATTACTGTCAATATCTTTTATTGCTTCTTCTATTTTATTTATGATCTGATAATTTTCAGAATGAAAATTACCGGCAAATTTTTTTATTCTCTCCGCTTTATCCTTATTTATTATCAGATCAGTACTGCCGGAAGAGTATGCCGTAATATCGCGGAACCAGATGCCCAGAAGCATAAGAAACTGTTTCATGCGCTCCTTGTCTTTTTTACCAGTAATGAAGTCTATTTCAGATCCCAGTTTCAGATTCTGATTGGTAATTATGCTTGCGAGAATATCCGTAACCTTTTCACGCAGACCGAGAAAATTATTGTCCAGGATCTCATTGCATTTTATTATGCTCCCGTCGGATAATTCCGCAAAAAAGTCCGCTTCTTCTTTTGAAAGATTCTCCGTTCTTCTTTCAATGTAATCCCTGATTAAGGATTTTTCAATACTGCCGAATTTAATCTTCTGGCATCTTCCGATGATAGTAGGCAGGAGCGAATTCAGTCTTGAAGTCGTCAGTAAAAGAATTGAATCTTTCGGAGGTTCCTCAAGAATTTTCAGAAGGGAATTGGCGCTGTTAGGATTCATCATATCGCATTTTGAAATGACAAACACTTTTTTCTTACCGGTTTTTCCCGTAAGATAAATTTCTTTTTTTATCTGTCTGATGCTTGAAATTCTGATGTCATTTGCCCTGGGAATGGAAATTTTATGATATTTATCAAGAGTTTTATACTCAATCTCATTCAGGTAGTTCGTAAAATCCTCTTTATCAAGCTTCTCAAGAGGATTTGAATCTTCGTCCGAATCACTTTTTGAAGTCGGAAGAGCTGTTACAAATCTGAACAGCGGAGATCTGAATGAACTGATCTCAAGACAGTTTTTACACTTATCGCATGCTTCATTTCCGTTCACAGGATTATCACAGTTGAGTAACTTCGCAAACTCAATAGCAGCCGCGTCTTTTCCAGTGCCTTCATTCCCGTAAAAAATATAAGAATGTGATATCTTTTCGCTTTTAAAAATATTTCCGAGTATATCCTTTACTCTGCTTTGGCCTATGATGTTTGTCCACATAAAATATTTAAAATGTATTTCCTATTCCAAACTGAAAATTATATTTATCGTTTAAATTACTTCCTGAACCGAAAATCCAATTAGATCCGCCGATAACTCCCGGCTGAGGATCATATATTTTAAATCCGACATCAAATCTTATAGCGCCGATAATTGTATAATACCTGATCCCTCCGCCTGCGGCAAGAGCTATTTCATTCAGCTTAAATTTTTTCACCTCAGACCATACATTCCCCGCATCCGCAAATGCCGCGAATCCAAGATCCCTCAGATAAATATTTTTGGAATCCAGAAAAGGTCTCAGACGGTGCTCAACTGAACTTTCCAGGACAAAATTGCCTCCGACGTTTTTATCCTGTACAATGCCCAGCTGCTTTGCGCCCCATCCTCTTACACTCGAACTTCCTCCGCAGACAAATTTTTTATCGTTGGGAACCCTGTCAGGATCAATCTGTACTCCGCTTACGAGCAGTGTATTGTCTCCGTATTCAAAAATCACTCCTGTGGATAACTTAAAAGCCAGAGCCGATGAAACCTTTATATTCTGATTTGTAAGATTAAAATATGCGGTACTGAAATTAGTAAATTTTACATAACTTAGCGTAGCAGTATTAAACCAGTTTTTTACAATCCTGCCAAGCAGACCGCTCTCCTCAATTTCATAAGACTGATAATTTCCGGCAAAGGGAAACTGAATATTATTCGTGGAATTATGAATCGCGCCGAAACTTATTGTTGAAGTAAAATAATTAACATCAAGATTCTGAATCTCTTTGAGTTTGATTTTTGTGCTGTTAATTTCCCACTTGGAACTGAGCTTGTTGATGTAAGTATAATCAGGCAGACTGTATGTTGCCCCAAATGAATTCTTTATCTGAAAAAGCTTTGATATTTCATTTAATCTGTACTCCGCTCCAATATTCCAGGTTCCGGAAATATTTCTGTTATTGAATAAAAATGGCTGATAAATGGAATTCACATATTCAAACCTGTTATCCTGAAAAGAATGAAAATAAAATCTCAGACTTGATTTAAGGACTCTTCCTCCTCCGAAAAAATTCTTATCCGTGAATGAAACCCCTGCCCCGAGATAAAACGCCTGCTGAAAATAATAACCGAAGAGCTCCGGCGTAAAATCATATTTGCTTTTTATGAGAGCATTTATGCTGAAATCAATTTTATTGTTTACGCTGTCAATTTTTTCTATGTTGATTCTCGGATTTTCTATAAGGGATATTTTTGAAAGATTAAGTTCGCTGTTTATTACCTCTGATTTATCGTATGTCTGATTTTCGCTGAAAGTAAGTTCCCTGAGTATATCTTCTTTTGTAACATTGTATTGTTTATCCGTGAACGTAACATTTGTTTTACCGAATTTGTATTTAATGCCGGGAATAAAAGTCAGCGTTACATCAACTTTATTTTTTAATTTTTTATCGTTTGTTTCGTATTTAAGAATTTCAGGTCTGTTGGACAGTGCAGTTGCATACCCTTTATTAAAAAGCACATTGAGCGCTCTGTACATTTCCTTGTTTATGGTGTCTTTGGAATAAAATCTTCCGGGGAAAAGCATCCTGTCATCCGAATTCAAAATTTCAGACTTTACGTCATCACCGGTTTTTTCAATTCCGGCATAATTGATATTTTTGTATCTGTACCTTGTATTTTCAGTAATGATGAATTTTTCAATCACTTCTACATCCGGTAAATTGAAAACAAGACCTGTATCAACAACCACATTAAAGAATCCGTTATCGAAATAGAATTTTTTAATCCGTTCCACATCCTGAAGATACATTTCTATATCAAAAATATCTCCTTCTTTTGAGGCAATCAGAGGATAAATTTCATCAGGATCAAAAGCATTCCTGCCTTTGAAGCTGATTTCTATTTCGTCGATTTCAAGGACTTTATTTTCAGTTTTTTCCTGTGCATATAAAGAAGATACCGTAATAAGAAACGCCGATAAAACAAAAAAATATATTTTAATGTATGAGATCAATGAATGAAAATAAAAAAACCCAATAACCGTAAATTATTGGGTTTAAAATACGTTTAACTGAATTTAGAAATCCTTGCTTTCTTCATCATAGAAGAAATCTTCGTCCGTCGGATAGTCGAGCCAGATTTCTTCTATGCTTTCAAATGGTTCCTCAGTATCCTCAAGGTCATCAAGATTGTTGATTACTTCTTTTGGCGCGCCTGTTCTGGTCGCATAGTCAATTAATTCCGATTTATTTGCCGGCCAAGGTGCATCATCAAGATAAGATGCGAGTTCTAGTGTCCAAACCATAATTAATACCTCCCTGTTTATTTTTAAAAACTTTTATTTTATATTTTTTGCAATATTATAAATCACTTTCATTAAAGTCAATCTCTTAATCGGGGGTCTAATGCGTCTCTTAGTCCTTCACCGATCAGATTATATGTAACAACCGCTATGAAGATCATAAATCCCGGAAAGATTGCAAGCCACCATGCGCTGGAAGCTCCTCTCGCTTCATTCAGAAGTGATCCCCAGGTTACTGTAGTTGCGCTTACACCGAATCCCAGAAAACTCAAAGCAGCTTCGGTAAGGATAGCACCTGCAATTGCAAATGCACCTGAAACCAAAACGGGCGCGATTGCATTCGGAATCACATGCCTGAAAATTATCTGTCTGTTCGGCAGTCCGATAGAATTGGCAGCCGTTATGTACTCCATGTTTCTTACTTTTAAAACTTCTCCCCTTATCAACTTTGCATCACCTGTCCAGGATGTTAATCCTATTGCAGCCATAATATACCAGATGCTGGATCCGTAAATCGCTACTATTGTGATGATAAGAAAAAATGTCGGCAGCGTAACCATTATTTCGACAAATCTCATAATAAGCAGATCGATTTTCCCTCCGTAAAATCCCGCAATCGAGCCAAGGCATATTCCTATTATCAAAGCTATTCCGGCTGCAATAAATCCGACAGATAAAGAAACTCTCGATCCGTGTATCAGTCCAGCAAGCAGATCTCTTCCTATTCCGTCAGTCCCGAGATAATGATCACCCTGAGGAGGGCTTAGACTGTTGACAAGATCAATTTCCCTTGAGCCGTACGGAACCGGTGTCCAGATAACGCTTTCCAGCTTACCCTGATTATCAAGTTCCTTCCAGTTGGCATTTATCATATCCGGACTCCATCTGCTTATACCGAATGAATTCAGATAATCCTTTATAACGGGAAAATAAGTCTCGCCTTTATATACAGCGTACAGCGGTTTGCTGTTAGCCAGAAAGTCTGCTGTCAGCGCAAGAAAAACAAGAGCAAACACAATGTACATAGAGATCATTGCAAGTTTGTTTTTTCTGAACTGATGTTTGACCAATGACCAGTAAGAAACCCCGACTTCTTTCTGCGATTCCATCTGGGATTTGGTAAGACCGTTTGATTCCGGCAATTCGTTTACCTTATTAAGTAATTCTTTTTGCTCCATAATTTTTAAGCTGCTTTTTTTGTGAATGCAATTCTCGGGTCAACAAAAGAATAAAGTATATCGACAAGTAAAATTCCTACAACTGTTAAAACTGATGCCAGTACGAGTTCAGCCATTATCATCGGATAATCCCTGTCTAATATTGCCTGAAATGCAAGCTGACCGATACCCGGAATTGAAAATATCGTTTCCATAATAACACTTCCCCCTATCATTGCAGGAAGAAGTCCTCCGACAAGCGTTATAATAGGTATGAGAGAATTTCTCAGAGCATGTTTCAGGACTACTTTTCTTTCTGAAAGTCCTTTTGCTCTGGCAGTTCTGATGTAATCCTGTCTTATAACTTCCAGCATTGAGCTTCGCATTTGTCTTGAAAGAAATGCAAAGCTTGCAAGACTTGAAATGACTACCGGCAGAAAGAAGTGCATGAACAGATCCTGAAACTTTCCGAATGAAGTCAGAGACTGAAAATCTTCGGATTTTATTCCTGCTGTCGGAAATATTTTCAGATATTCCACATTGCATAAAAAAACTATTGCGAGCGTTGCAACCCAGAAACTCGGAAGAGAATAAAGAACAAAAAGTATGACAGTGGTAGTTCTGTCAATCACCGAATACTGTCTCGCCGCGCTGTAAATCCCTATAGGAATTGCGATCAGATAAATCAGAGTAAAAGACAATAAGCTTATCGTTACTGTGATCGGCAGTCTTTCAATAATTTTTTCTATAACCGGTCTGTTATCTTTGAACGAATTTCCGAAATCCCCCTGAAGCATATTTCCCATCCAGAGGACATACTGTGTCGGCAGAGGTTTATCGAGTCCGAATTTCTTTTTGTAAAATTCTTTCGCCTGTTCATTCATCAGATTCTTCGCATCTGTCTTCTGCGCTTCTCCTGTCTGACCGATTTTCATTTCAGTCGGATCGCCCGGAGCCAGACGGCAGACAAGAAAAGTGATCATTGTGATTATTATAAGAGTAGGAATGAAAAGCAGCAGTCTTTTTATTACATAATCTTTCATATCTGATAAATATAGTTTGAATAAAATTAATTAAGCGAAAGCAAAATACTGTTTTAAGATTAAAATTCTCATGCATTAAAACTTAATTTCTGTAACGCTGTGACGCAACCGGTGTCCACCATTCATTAAGCAGAGGCGAATCAGGATATGCATACCATCTTGTATTTCTGAATCTGTCACTGTAAAGATACCTTGAAGGTTCGCTCCATAAAAATGTTGTCGGCTGATCATCGTAAATGATCTTCTGCCATTGCTTAAGGATCTCCATTCTTTTATTGTCATCAAACTCAACTCTGTTTTGCTCAAGAAGCTTATCGCTTTCCGGATTGATATAACTTATGAAATTGCTTCCTTCACCCTGTGCCTGTGAAGAATGCCATATCTGATAAGGATCTTCTGGAGTTACAGACAGCTGCCATGCAGAATAGCATGCATCGAACTGATGCTTTTTCGTTTTATCAAGAAATACCGACCACTCATATTCCTGAAGATCTGCTTTTATTCCGAGCTGTTTCAGATTCTCAATAACAATCAGCATTACTTTTTTTCTTTTAGGATTATTATTATTTATGAACGTGAATTTGAAATCAGTTTTTTTTCCGTCAATTACCTTATCAAGTACTCCGTCTCCGTCAGTGTCTTTCCAGCCTGCTTCCGTAAGCAGTTGTTTGGCTTTTTCGGGATCATAAGGTATTACCTTCAGATCATTATTATAATATTTGCTTTTAATAAATACAGGGGACTGAACAACAGTTCCCATTCCGTAGATAATATTATTGATTATTGACTGTCTGTCAACTGCATAGCTCAAAGCCCACCTTACTTTTTTATCTGCAAACAGAGGGTTTTTATTATTCCATGCAATGAAAGTGTAGGTTGGTTCGGTAACAAGAGATTTTTTCAGATTAAATTGTTCCGGGTTTTTTACGTTTTCAACAAAATCTATCGGCTGAATAACAAACATATAATCCGTTTCCTTGTTCTTTGCAGCCACTACTGCGGCATTCTGATCCTGAATTGTTTTAAACACAAGTTTATTCGGGAAATTCGGTATTTCTTTTTTATTCCAGTAATTTTCGTTTCTTGACAGAGTAATTGACTGGCCTGTTATCCATTTATCAAGCTTATACGGTCCGCTTCCGACAACATACCTTGATTCTCTCGATACTTCCTGTGAATTAAGAAATTCGGCATACTTCGCCATCTCAGGATATTTTTTAGCATCCAGATTTTTCTGTGCGGCGAGTAATTCTTCCCAGCTGAACTGATCATTGACATTTTCAGGATCGAGAATATGCTTCGGAGTAATTGCTGTATTTCCGATCGTATAAACAGTTTTGAAATAAGGTTTTGACATTGTGATGCTTAGCTTGTATTTGTCGCCGTTTACAAGTTCAGCGCTCTTGAAATCCGCAAAATAATTTCTCAGCGCCTGGGCATCAGTAAACGGATTTAAAACCGTTTTGATTGTAAAGATCACATCTTCAGCCGTCAGAGGTTTCCCGTCAGAGAATGTCACATCTTCCCTCAGGTCAAAAGTGTAAGTCAGATGGTCGTCACTGACAACGGGTACGGACTTTGCGATGATCGGTTTTAATTCATAAGTGGTTCTGTCAACATCGAGAAGAGGTTCGAAGATGTATATGTAAATTCCTGTTGCTGAGGCATCGTTTGTAACGGTAGGGTTTAGTTTTTCCGCATCAGACATTTCCTGTTTTATGATCCAGTCACCGTTCTGAGCGTCCTTGACATCGGGCGGAGCTAATTCTGTCAGTGAAAATTTTGTATTTTCACCTGATACTGTGTTGTCTTTTTTTCTTCCGCATGATCCTGCAGAAATTGTTATTATCATTAAAAAGACAATTGAGAGATAATTTATTTTTTTCATACCTGGATTATTTATATTTTATATTCAGATGTATTTACATAATACAGCCTGAATTTGTTTTGATAATTATTCAAAATCATGTTCAAAATATTCCGTTGATCTTCTGAAATTTTCATCCCGTGCAGACTTATTATTTTGTGATGATTTTTCACTGATCTTTTTGTTAATTTTTCTCCTGAATGCTTCTGCAGCATTATAACCGTAATGCTTGCATAAATAATTCAAAGCTATTACTTCGGCTATGACAGTAATGTTTTTTCCGGGAAAAATCGGAAGCTTGATTAATTCGGTGTCCACTTCAAGCAGACTGATGGTAGTACTGTCAAGCCCGGTTCTGTCATATGCTTTGTCTTTGTTCCAGTCCTCTAGCTCAACGATTACTTCAACTCTCTTTTGATATCTTATAGACCTTATTCCGAAAATGGTACTTACATCAATTATTCCAAGTCCTCTTATTTCCATAAAATGCTCATTGAGAGACGTTCCCGAACCCATAAGCACGCCTTCGCCTTTCTTTGTTACTATTACCACATCATCGGTAACAAGTCTGTGGCCTCTTTCAATAAGATCAAGGGCAATTTCGCTTTTACCGATTCCGGATTTTCCCGTAAACATCAGTCCGACTCCGTAAACATCAACAAATGATCCGTGAATGACAATCTGCATTGAAAACTGATCATCAAGGAAATCACTGATAAAATATGCAAGCCGGGTTGTCGGATAAGGAGTTCTGAATACCGTAATTTGTGTTTTTTCGGCTAAAGAAATTAATTCTTCCGGTATTTCATTATTGTTTGTAACTATAATGCACGGTACCTTAAATGAAAAGAATTTTTCAAGCGTTTTAATCCTTTCGGATTCACTTAACTGTTTCAGATAAAGTATTTCAGTATTGCCGAAAACCTGCACTCTGTTAAAAGTAAACAGATCAACATAACCTGCCAGTGCAAGTCCCGGTCTGTGTATATCCTTTTCTGAAATTAAAGTTTCGCTGTTTATTTCATGCTTTGTGATTTTCTCAAACTTGAATCTCTCTTTGCATTCATTGTAAAAAAAATCTACAGTGATAAAATCTTTTTTCAGTTCCTTTATATTCTCGAATCTGTGAGACAAATTATATTGATTTTATTACATCTTTTTTCAAATCTCTCTTATCCTTTTTATTCTTGTCTTTATATTTAAGCAGCTGTGTTTCTATCTTATTAAGGGCTTTGTCAATAGATTTACCGAAATCATCCGTGCTTTCCTTTGAATTTATGATTTTATCTCTCAGTTTTATGCTTATTTCGCAAATCTTAACGCTGTTAACCGTTTTTTCAAAAGAAAGTATTACGTCAGCATATAATATCTCTTCATTATATTTGCTTAAATTTTCTATTCCGTTCTGAATTAATTCGTTCAATGTTTCATGGGATTTGAAATGCCTGGAAGTGATGTTGGTTTTGATCATGTTATCTTGGATTAAATTTATTAAATGTAAGTTGATTTTTTTGCGAATATGCTAAACAATATGATTAAATTCAACTGTAAATGTACGATAACTGAAGGTAAGTTTTTGTGATTATTAAATTCTGACATTTACCGGCAGCTGTTTTACTGAAACAAATCTTCAGTTTTTATACAGTTGTCTTGAACTCTGTACCCACCATTCATTCAGTAAAGGCGAATCAGGATATGAATACCATCGTGCATTTCTGTACCTGTCACTGTAAAGATATCTCGACGGTTCAGACCATAGAAACGTTACCGGCTGATCATCATAAATAATCTTTTGCCATTTCTTAAGTATTTCCATTCTTTTATTGTCATCAAACTCCATTCTGTTCTCTTCCAGAAGCTTATCGCTTTCCGGGTTAATATAGCTGAAATGATTACTGCCCTCACCTGTTGCCTGGGATGAATGCCATATCTGATAAGGATCATCCGGTGTCACTGTAAGCTGCCATCCGGAAAAATTCGCATCGAACTGATGTTTCTTTACTTTATCAAGGAACACCGACCATTCGTATTCCTGAATGCTTGCTTCAATGCCCAGCTGCTTAAGCTGTTCAATAAGTATAAGTATGACTTTCTTTCTTTTCGGATTAGTATTGTTGGTGAATGTAAATCTGAAATCTGTTTTTTTCCCGTTTATGACTTTATCAAGAATACCGTCTCCGTCCGTGTCTTTCCAGCCGGCTTCAGTCAGCAGTTGTTTTGCTTTATTCATATCGTAAGGTATTTCCGGAAGATCTGAATTATGGAATTTACTCTTTATAAAGATATGTGACTGAATAGGAGTGCCCATTCCGTAGACGATCTTATCTATTATTGATCTTCTGTCAATTGCATACGCCATCGCCCATCTCACCTTTTTGTCAGAAAAGATCGGATGCTGATTATTCCATGCAATATAATTGTAAGTCGGTTCTGTCACCAGAGCTTTTTTTAAATTAAATTTTTCGGGATCTTTTACATTCTCCACAAAATCAATCGGCTGAATGACTTCCATATAATCGGTCTCTTTGTTTTTTGCCGCAACAACGGCAGCATTCTGATCCTTGATTGTTTTGAAAACTAATTTATTCGGGAAATTCGGAACCTGAGATCTGTTCCAGTATTCGTCATTCCTGCTCAGAGTTATGGACTGACCCGTTATCCATTTGTCCAGCATATAAGGTCCGCTTCCTATTACATATTTTTTTTCCCGCGAAACTTCCTCCGAATTCAGAAAATCCGCATACTTCTGCATTTCAGGAAATTTTTTGGCATCAAAGGTTTTCTGTGCTGATTCAAGGTCTTCCCATGTGAATTTATCATTCATCCCGTCTTTGTCCAGTATATGTTTTGGAGTAATACTCATGTCTCCGATTGAAAAGACAGCTCTGAAATATGGTTTGCTCATATTGAATCTTACTTTGAATTTATTGCCGTTCACAAGTTCAACGCTTTTCAGATCCGCAAAATAATTTCTGGTTGCCTGCGCGTCCGTAAAGGGATTCTTAATGGTTTTCATAGTGAATATAACATCCTCTCCGGTAAGCGGTGTTCCGTCCGAAAATTTGACATTTTCCTTGAGATCAAAAATGTAGGAGAGATGATCATCGGTAACCTCCGGCAGTGATTTTGCAATCAGCGGCTTTAAGTCGTAAGTTATTCTGTCAACACTGAGCAGACTTTCATAGATATAAATATAAATTCCCTGAGCTGTAGCATCATTTGTCACGGTGGGATTTAATTTCTCGGCATCAGACATTTCCTGCTTGATGATCCAGTCTCCGTTTACTGCTCCGATTGTGTCTAAAGGTGTTACTTCCGTTATCTGAATAGAATTGCCGCTTCCGCTTTCCGTATTTACTTTCTGCTGTCTGCCGCATGCAAAGAATAACGACATCAGTATAACATAATAAACTGTCAGAGACTTCTTCATTTTTATTTTGTTTGGTTGAATGTTCTAATAATAATAACTGAATTATTTTTCAGCTATCCCCTGGAAAATCCGTTATTTATCTTATGTAAGAAAATATTTTATTTTATCTTTCAATTTAACTGATTGTAAACTGAAATAAAATTTGAATATATATTCATTGCAGAAAGAGAATTACAGGTTTAAAACGGATGCCTAACTAATTACTAAGGCAACAGCAAGAAATCTGATTTTTAAAACTGCAAAAATATTAAATATTCTAATTGATTTATTCAAGTTAATGTAATATTTTGAATCATGCAAAATAATTCCGGCATCGACTCAGAAGCAGGCAAAATCGCGGGGAAAGTTTATTTTACGATTTTAGCGGCTAATCTCATCTGGCTTCTGATGATATTCGCTGCACCGTTACTTGAAACACTCGGCGGTATTTATGAAAGAATTTCAGATTTTATTTACATTTTTTTTTCGAAAGTATGTCATCAGGATGATTTAAGATCATTCCATTTATTCGGTCATAAAATTGCCGTCTGCTCAAGATGCGTCTGGATCTATTCGGGATTTTTTCTGGGTGTTGTAATGTATCCTGTAAGAAACAGGATCGCTAATTTTGACACTCCGTCCTTAATTTATCTTTTTATCCCTTCAGCACTTTTATTTCTTGATGTCATATTAGATATGACAGGTATTTTACAAAATTCTTTTTTTTCCAGATCGGCAACAGGTTTTTTGACTGGGCTGGTTCTTCCTTTTTTCATAATACCGGGATTTGTTAAATTTTTTTATGAGGTTAATACATTTATGAGAAATAAAATCAGTTATAAAAATTAAAATGGATAACGGACACAACATACAAACGGCAAATAAAATAAAACCTGTAATTACAGGAACTTTAGTAATGACGGCAATTGCAGTTCTGCCTGTTGTTAATCTTGTAAATGTTTTCTGCTGTGCAGGTATAATGGCAGGAGGATTTGCCGGAGTTTACTCTTATAAAAAACAGCTCGAGCCGTCCGGAAAATTTCCTGAAGTAAAGGACGGAGGCATGATCGGTATTCTGAGCGGGATTCTTGCTGCTGTTTTTGTAACGGGTTTCGGACTGCTCATAAGTCTGTTCTCGGATGTAAACCCGATGCTTGACATAATGAATTCACTTGATCAGATGGGAGTAGACGTACCGTCCGAGATGCTGACTTATATTGAAAAGTTTTCGGGTGAGTTCAGCGAACACGGTTTTTCTCCGACCATTACAATTATTTCATTTGTCAGCAACATAATTTTATATCCCCTTTTCGGTTCAATAGGTGCATTAATAGGTGTCTCGGTTTTGAAGAAAAACAAAACTATGTCTCAGATTTGAAATTCATTTCCCTCAGAAAAACATCACCTGAAGAATCCGGAAAAATAAGACTGATTCTCGTTGCAAGCATTTTTCTCATTCTGCTAACGGCAAAATACTATCCTCTTGACTTGCTGAGTCATTTTTTTCCGGGTCTGTTCAGGGAAGACAGCTCTTGCATTATGCTTAACGTAACGGGATTCCCCTGTCCTTTCTGCGGGATGTCAAGAGCTTTTGAGGAATTCATTCATTTGAATTTTTCAAAAAGCATTTTTTACAATCCGGCTTCGGTATTCTTCTTTACATTTTCCGCAATTTTCTGTTTAGCTATTTTTGTATTGAGTTTTTTTAATTATAAGATCAGCATAAAATTTAACAGATTCACTTTATCTGTTTTCCTGATTCTCCTGATGATGATCTGGATACTGAACATATATTCAGGACATCATTAATAATGCATTTTAAATTATCAATGGAACTCAGAAACTTTAATTTTTAGTTGTAATCACAAAAATAAATTTTATTAAGTATGTTTGAATATTCAGGATCTTTGCATATACATTCAAAATTTTCCGACGGATCCGGCACTGTTGAAGAAATAGCAAAATACGCAACAGAATCAGACCTCGATTTCATAATTCTCACTGATCACAATACATTAAAAGCAAAAGACAAGGGCTTTGAAAAATGGTACAAGCAGACTATGCTTATAGTGGGTTATGAAGTGAATGACATTAAAAACAAGAATCATTATCTGGTACTTGGAACGGACAAAGTTGCAGGCACATTTGATAAACTTTCCGACGGTGATTCGGGAAATAAACTCTCAGCTGCAGAGTATGTCAAAGAAATTAAAAACAGCGGCGGAATCGGATTTCTCGCACATCCTCATGAAAAAAGAAATAAACTTCCACAGTTAAAAGCGTATCCGTGGACTGCCTGGGAATCCGAAGATTTCACGGGAATTGAGATCTGGAATCACATGAGCGAATGGGCTGAAGGAGTTGATGAATCAAACAAGCTGCAGAGATTTATTCATCCTTTAAAAACTATCATCGCACCTCCGGAAGAGACTCTTCACAAATGGGATGAACTCAATAAAAAAAGAAAAGTAGTTGCGATCGGAGGTATTGACGCTCATGCTCATAAATATAATTTAATGGGATTTGAAATTGAGATTTTCGGATATAAGATATTATTCAAATCCATCCGTACTCATATTTTTGTTGAAAATGAGTTCCGCAAAGGTCATCAGAAAACTTATGAGACTGACAGAGATCAGGTTATTGATGCCCTGGGGAGAGGAAGAAGTTTCATAGTCAATAATTATATCGGCAGAGGAAACGGTTTCAGATTTATTGCTGAATATAACGGTTCGAATTACACTATGGGTGATGAGATTGTTCTCGATAAATCCGTAAGCAAAAAAATAATACTCAGAACCATGCTGCCGGCTGAAGCTCAGATAAAATTAATTCATAACGGTAAATGCAGGGACGAACTGAAGGGACTCGACTGCATCTGGGATACTGACGAAAAAGGTTCGTACAGAATAGAAGCCTGGAAAAACGGCAAGGGCTGGATATTTTCGAATCACATCAGGGTTGTCTGATTATTTTTCATACTTACCTCTTATTTAGTTTATCTCACAATTGACACAAATTTACACAGATAAATAGAATTGTAAATTTTTTAATTCTACAATTACGATTCACATAGTTTTGCACAGAGTCAAAAAAAAATCAGTTTTGTCCAACTTAATTTATTTTTGTAATAAATATTTGTTTCTATTAAAAATTGAATAAAATGTGAGCTGTTTGAAACAACCCCACCTTGCCGGGGCTGTCCCAAAAGTTTGAATAGAGTTAAATTGTAAATATTAAAAGCCGATTTACATTCTGGATTCCCGCATTCGCGGGAATGACATACAGGTATTTATGACTTTTGGGACAGCCCCGGTTTGGGAGGGGTTTTGCAGCAATACAGAAAGTTTTTTAAAAGAAAATTTAACTAACTAAATAATTATATAACCATATTTAGAAACGTTTTGCACAGAGTTGAAAAAAATCCTCTGACAAACTTCTGTTTACCTTTATTCTTTTAAAGCAAAGATATAATTTAAATCAATATCACATGAAGGTAAAAAAACTCAGCCGGAAAAAATTTTCAGAAACGAAATCCATTCATTCAAACTGCGGTGTATTCGGAATATTCAATAATTCCGATGCTTCGGTCCTGACCTATTACGGATTGCACGCTCTTCAGCACAGAGGCCAGGAAGCCGCAGGGATTGTGACTTCGGATTACGACATAAAAACAGGTAAAGGCAGATTCAACATACATAAAGACCTCGGACTTGTGTTGAGTGTATTTTCAGATGATAAGATTCTTACGGATGTATTAAAGGGAAATTCCGCGATCGGACATACAAGATATTCTACGACAGGTTCCGGTGACAATACAAATAACATACAGCCGTTCAAGGTAAATTTCAAAGACGGAAATCTCGCTCTTTCGCATAACGGAAATCTTACTAACACAAAATACCTCAGGGATAAACTTCAGAATGAAGGAACTATTTTTCAGACTTCAACCGACAGTGAGCTTGTGCTGCACCTGATAGCAAAAAGCAGGGAACAGGATATTGTAAATAAGATCCTTGATGCTTTTTCACAGGTGAAAGGCGCTTATTCAATCTGCATTCTAACAGATGATAAGCTTTTCGCTGTCAGGGATCCTTACGGGGTAAGACCTTTCTGCTTTGGAAGGATTGATGACAGTTACGTTTTCGCTTCGGAAACATGTGCTCTTGATATTGTAAATGCAGAATACATCCGCGATGTCAGACCGGGTGAGATTATAATGATAGATCTTGATGTCGTGAAGAGCGGGAAAGAAAACAGTTACTCTGCAGGCGAAACAAAGAAATACAAACACTGTGTTTTTGAATACATATACTTTTCAAGGCCGGACAGCGAAGTGTTCGGTGAAAAAGTGGACAAAGTAAGAAGAAAAATCGGAAAGAATCTCGCAATCCAGAGTCCGTCACCCGGGAAGACAAACATTGAAGATAAAAAGACGGCAGTCATAAATGTCCCTGATTCATCCAACACGGCGACTCTCGGATATTTCAATGAAATCGTAAAGACAAATAAAGACGTCAAACATGAAATCGGACTGATCCGAAGTCATTATGTGGGAAGGACTTTTATTCAGCCCGGTCAGGATAAAAGAAAGATGAAGGTTAAAACAAAATTCAATACCGTCAAAGGCGTGGTTAACGGCAGAAAACTGGTCATCGTTGATGATTCAATAGTAAGAGGTACAACTTCCAAACTGCTTGTTGATCTCATAAAGAAAGCCGGTCCGGAAGAAATTCATCTTAAAATTTCTTCACCACCGATCATTTCTCCGTGCTTTTACGGAATGGATTTTCCGTCGTCGGAAGAGCTTATCGCAAATCAGCATCATCAGAATATTGAAGAAATACGAAAGGAACTCGGAGTTACAAGTCTTGAATATCTCAGCACAGAAAATCTTCTGAAATCCGTTCCTTACATTAATGAAAAAACCGATTACTGCACGGCTTGTTTTACAAAAAATTATCCGATACCAATAGAAGGACTTGACGAAATGAAAAAGGATCAGTTTGATGACTGAGCTGATGCTTGCTAAATGAGAACTATTCAGTAAATCCAAATAATCCTACAAACAAATAATATGAACAAAGAAGAAAAATCATTTTACTTATCAAGAAGAAAAGAGTTCTCTAAACTTATCGGAAAAGATTCAATTGCATTGATTTTCGGGAACACACACAGGAATAAATCCTATGACGGCGATTATAAATTCAAACAATACAAGAATTTTTATTACCTCACGGGATTCGAGGAAGCAAATTCCGCTTTACTGCTGGCTCCTGGAGGAGTCAGGCTTAAAACCGGAAGCAAAGTCAAAACTGCAACTGAAGTTTTGTTTGTTCAGAAAAAAGATACTCTTATGGAAACATGGAACGGCAAAAGGCTTGGTTTTGAGAATGTTACTGACGGACTCGGGATTCAGAATGGCAGGGAAAATACAGAGCTGAATTACTATTTAAACGGAAAGATGCTTTCATCGTTCAGAAGATTGTATATAAATTTCGCGGAGATGCTTAAACTTTCTGGAGAAATGGAAAATATTATTTCTATGTTTTTTGATTCGATGAACAGGATAGCTCCTCACATTGAAATTATAGATGCTTCATATGTGCTGGGGACAATGAGATTTATCAAAACTCCTTTTGAAATTATAAAGATAAGCAATGCGGCCGATGCATCCATAAAAGCATACAACGAAATACTTAAAATCATTCAACCGGGAATAAATGAATTTAATGTGCAGTTTATACTGGAATTCTATTACAGATATTACGGAGGAAATGACATAGCTTATCACCCTATTGTGGCTGCAGGAGAAAATGCCTGCATTCTGCACTACGAAAATAATGACCAGCATCTTGTACCGGGAGATCTGCTGCTGATAGATTCGGCATCGGAGTTTAAATATTACTGTTCGGATGTTACACGCACTTTCCCGGTAGACGGTGTTTTCACAACCGAACAGAAGCTGATCTATGAAATCGTGCTTAAAGCGAACAAAGAATGCATAAAAAATATCAGACCGGGAGTTAAATTTTCATATATTAATAATCTCAGTCAGAAAATTCTTGCAGACGGTTTGTATAAAGCCGGACTTTTAAAAGATAAAAAGGACATTAAAAAATATTCTCTTCATGGTGTAGGTCATCATATAGGACTGGATACTCATGATGCAGTTCCTTCTTCAGCGGCAGGATCAGCGGATTTTGACACTCTGAGGGAAGGCAATGTAATTACAATTGAACCCGGTCTGTATTTTACAAAAGACATGAAAGAGATTCCCGAAAAATTCAGAGGAACAGGTATAAGAATCGAAGACGATATTCTCGTAACAGGGAATGGATGTCTTAACCTGACCGAGAATATGATCAAGGAAGTAGATGAAATTGAAGAGGCAATGAGAGAAAACCATACGGGTCTTTAAGGAATTAATTTTAATTCTTTTTTAATAAACAATATTCACATTTGAATATGTAATTTACAATCAAAAGTAAATTACATATTTTAATTTCCCAAAATAATTACAGATGTCCATAGACCTGAGTATATTAAACAGCGAACAGAGAAAGGCAGTTGAAGAGATAGAAGGACCGAGCATGATCATTGCCGGAGCAGGCAGCGGCAAGACCCGCGTACTTACTTACAAAATAGCATACCTTGTAGATTCCGGAGTAAGCCCTTTTGAGATACTTTCCCTTACCTTTACAAACAAGGCGGCAAAGGAAATGAAGGAAAGAATTTCAAAACTCATCGAGCGTGATTTTGAGAGGATATGGATGGGAACATTCCATTCCATATTTGCAAGGATGCTCCGCATTGAATCAGAGTTCATCGGCTTTACAAGAAATTTTACAATTTACGACAGTGATGATTCCGTCAGTCTCATAAGACAGCTTATGACGCAGAATAATATAGCGACTGATAATCCGACTCCGAAAGCCATACACGGAACCATAAGTAAATTAAAGAACAAACTTATTTTCCCGAAGGAATTTGCTTCAGTTGCAAAAACTCCTTTTGACAAAAAAGTCGAGATAATTTATGAAGAATACCAGAAAGCCCTTATGAAAAACAATTCAATGGATTTCGATGATCTTCTCATCAAACCAATTGAATTATTCCGGAGGAATCCTCATATACTTGAAAAATACCAGGAGAGGTTTAAATTCATCCTTGTCGACGAATACCAGGATACTAATAAGGCGCAGTATATAATTGTCAAAATGCTTGCCGGGAAATACGGCAATATTTCAATCGTCGGAGATGACGCACAGTCAATTTACAAATGGCGGGGAGCAGAGATTCAGAATATATTTGATTTTCAGGACGACTTTAAGGAATGCAAGATCTTCAAACTCGAGCAGAATTACCGTTCAACCCGGAAAATACTTTCCCTTGCAGATCATGTCATCAAAAAGAACAAGAAGCAGCTTGCAAAAAATCTCTGGACTGAAAATACTGAAGGCGAGCATATTCATCTTATAGAAACTCTCACAGACCGGGATGAAGCTCACAGGATTTGCAGATACATTTATGAAGAGATGCAGAAGAAAAAACTTAACTTCAAGGATTTTGTGATCCTTTACAGGACAAATGCGCAGTCAAGGATTCTTGAAGACGCTCTGCGACAGAATAACATTGCATATCTCATTATCGGAGGAATAAGATTTTATCAGCGAAAGGAGATCAAGGACATTCTTTCTCATTTGAAAATCATCATTAATCCTCAGGATAATGAAGCTCTGCTGAGAGTAATAAATCTGAAACCCGGAATCGGCAAAACTTCAACGGATAAAATTACAGCAATTGCCGAAAGCGAAAATGTTCAGATCATTGACGCATTAAAGACGATTAACAGCAGGAAAGAGTTCAGCTCAAAAGCAAAAAACATTCTGACTGAAATTTTAAATTACATTTACAAATATCAGTATCTCAAAGATGAGATGTCATTATCAGAACTTGCACGCGGCGTACTTGATGAAATGGGAATCCTGCGTTCTCTCAGGCTTGAAAACACTGTCGAATCCGAAGAAAGGATAAACAATATTCAGGAATTTCTTTCTGCTATTGCGGAATTTTCCGATAACGCAGATGAACCAACTCTTGAATCATTCCTTCAGCAGGTCTCGCTTGTTGCCGATATTGATGATCTGGATAATCAGAAGAACGCAGTAACTCTTATGACTATCCATTCGGCAAAAGGTCTTGAATTCCCTGTGGTTTTTATTACAGGGATGGAAGAGGGTTTGTTTCCGGTAAGCAGTTCTACGATGTATGAAGACGAACTTGAAGAAGAAAGAAGACTTTTTTATGTAGCAGTTACAAGAGCTCAGACCAAGCTTTACATTTCCTATGCAAATCAGAGATATAAATTCGGACTGCAGTCTTATCAGCTCAAATCCAGGTTTCTGAAGGAAATACCGGATGAAATTATCAAAGCTCATTTTATTTCTGACGGAATTAAACAGCATACCGGCAGGAAGCCGAAGCCTGAAAAAAGTTCTCACTCAGGAGGTTCCATCAGATATGAATATTATTCTGAGAACAAAACTAAAAATCATTCCAGGGAAAAGGATGATCCTTCAACGGATAAATTTCCGGATATACAGAAAGGAGTTTCCGTTGTCCATAATACATTCGGAAACGGTACCGTGCTGTCTATAACCGGAAAAGGACTTGAAAAAAAAGCTGAGATTTATTTTGATGATATCGGACTTAAGAAAATTTTTCTGAAGTATGCAAAAATGACCGTTAAGGATTGAGATTTTTTTAATTTATTTTAAAAGGAAAATATAATTTTATGAAATACTGGCTTTTAAAAACCGAACCTTCAGATTACAGCTATGATGATCTGCTGAAGGACGGAAAAACAGTGTGGGACGGAGTTGCCAATAATGCAGCTTTGATCTGCATCAGAAATACACGCAAGGGAGACATTGCAATGATCTATCATACAGGCGATGAAAGACAGATGGTCGGGACAGCAGAAATCATTTCCGAACCTTACCCCGATCCTAAAGAAAATAATCCGAAACTTGCCGTGTTTGACATAAAGCCTCTGAAAAGATTAAAGACTCCTGTGACATTGTCACAGATAAAAGCCGATAAGAAATACAGGGACTTCGCTCTTGTCAAAGAAGCCAGAAAATCCGTGCTTGAAGTTCCGGAAGAATACTGGAAAGAGTTTATGAAAATGAGCGGAACGGTATAGGAATTACTTTGCAGTATTCATAAGAACACTTCCGTACAAAACTAGTTGTTGACAAACTAAAACATATTGCAAATCAAAAGGATTGTTTCTCACAAGTGACACTGATTGACACAGATCGGACTCTGCATTTCTCTTTCAATTTTTGAACACGGTCCAGTATATAATTGAGTATCTGTGAAAATTTGTATTATCTGTGAGAGAAAAGCTTTGGTTTGTTTTTTAAAGATTAATTTGGTTTAGATCCGGGGATAGTTTTGGAATGCGTGGGAGATGTGTCTAAAATTGTTTTTAAAATTAACTTTTATAACTAACCAACGTTCCGGAAAGAAAGTTGATAAGAACTTCAAGGTTTGCAATAATTGCGTTGAATGAGTTGCGCTCTTTGTGTAAATTACAAAAAATAATTAAGAATAATTAGAGAGTTGTCCGAGTGGTTGAAGGAGCACGCCTGGAAAGTGTGTTAGCGTCTAAAGCGCTACGAGGGTTCGAATCCCTCACTCTCTGCTGATACTGATACAAAATTCATATCATAAAATTCACTTCAGTTTCAGATGTCAAATCTGAGTTTCAGATAAAAATTTCTTCCCGGCTCTGTAACGACATTTCCCCTGACTGTTGAAAGAAAGTTTCTGTAATCCTTGTCTAATATATTTTCCGCTCCTGCAAAAACAGTCAGTCTTAAATTCCCGTTCTTGTTGAAAATAATTGGCATTGAACTGAATCCTGCATTAAAAAGCACATAACCGGCTGATGAAACTTCACCAGGCGCTGAATTCTTCTGTTTTTCGCTTAAGACTGAATTTATATCAGCATTCATTATTCCGTACAAAGAAAACTTCAAGCCTAATATTCCGTTCAGCGGAGGGATCTGAGGAAGATTAAGATTGTTTTTTGTATCCTCTCCCCTTACATAAGACAGATTTCCGTATGTCACAAAGCTTTTGAAAAAATTATACATAAAGCTGAAATCATATCCGTAGAGTCTTGCATCTCCGATGTTTGATTTTATCAGAGCGGATCTTCCTTCATAGGTACCTGGGACCTCCGTAACAAGATCAATGAAAGTATTATAAAAAACATTTCCTGAAAACGAAAACTCAGGATACCATAACCTCAGACCTGCATCCAAGAACAATCCCTTTTCCGGGGAAAGATCAGGATTTCCTATCCTCAGCAGACTGCCGAGATCAATATACTGATAACGTTCTTCCAGTGAAGGAGATCTGAATGACCGTGAAAGATTAAAAGCAAGATCAATTTCTTTTTTGACTGAGTAAATTATCCCCAGATTTCCGCTCCATGAAAAATCATTTTCATCACGGGCGTTCCAGATCACTTTCTGACCTGAGGGAGAAAAATTAAAAATTCCGTTTACGATCTCATAATACGGCTGAACAGTCCGGGTATTGGAAACATCAATTCTGTCGGCTCTTGCTCCGAAAGTGAGACGCATTTTATTTTTTATGAATCTGTTTTCATTCTGAAAATAGATCCCTGCGCTTCTGTAACTTGCATCAGGTATGGGTTTTTCCCCGATGGTTTTGAATGCAGTGCTGATCACAACTGTTCCTGAAGTATCAAATGTCTCTGTCTTAATATCTCTCTCCCTTTTACTGTCAAGATTTCTCTGCCACACATCAATTCCCGATATAAAAATATTATTTTTTCCGAAGGAAAAATCTGATTGCATCTGAACTCCGGTGGTATAATGTTTTCCGGTAGGTTTAATTTTTAATACCGAGATCCTTTGCTTTGGCTGTCCATTGCCTGCAGGTTTAATCTGAACGGTATAAGGAATATTTTCGACATCTCTCAGAATATACTGATAGAAATACTTTCCGGAGATTCCCTTGAAAATTCCCGGAAGTTTTCCGATTGAATATTTTGCTGAGAACATACTTCTTTTTTCAGAAGGATATGATACAAGCGCATTGTCAGGAAACAGAGGATAACCGCCCGGGATGCCTACTTCCGAAGCATTATAATTCTGATATGAAAGATTTATTTCGTGTTTTTGAAAAGGTCTGTATCCTATGCCTGCAGAAAAATTATTATCGGTAAAACTGCTGTTTGAGAGTTCACCCGAAGGTGTTTTAATGTCAGACGCTTTTCTTATACTTCCGGTTAACTTAGCAAACCATTTTTGAGAGCCGGCATTTACGGAAAGCCATAAGTTTCCGTTATTGTTAACTGAATTAAATCCGCTTATGAATGAACTGTTAAGAAAATTCTTCGCTCCGTAATTTCCTCCTTTGGTGAAAATACTGACGACTCCTCCCATAGCTCCCGTACCGTACAACGAAGAAACTCCTCCCTTTATCACTTCTATTCTTTCTATATCGGATACTTCAACCATAGAAAGCCTGGCGGAAAGATCGTTTGCAGTTTCCACTCTGTTACCGTCTATCAGCATTACGATCGAAGATTTGCTGAGTCCTCTTATGCTTATGTCTGAAGACCATATCCCGTCTCTTGTAAGTGAAATTCCAGGTCTGCTTCCAAGTGCTTCCGGAATGTTGCTGACAGGTCTTCTTAATATTTCATCCGAAGAAACCACTTCCATTGGCAATGCGACTTCTTTAAGAATTGATTCGTAGCGGACACTTCTGACTTTTATTTCACCTGTCATGATTTCCGACGGAATCAGTTTAATGTCCAGAACTTTTCTTTGATCCTGTGCAATTGTAATCTGAATGCTTCCGGCTTTGTAACCGGCCATTCTGATACTGATATCATAGCTCCCGGTCTGCAGGCTTTCAATTTTAAAATACCCGTTATCGTCTGTAAAATAATTTTTACCGGAATTATCAATGCTTATCAGTGTCCCTGCCAGAGGCAATCCTGAATTGTTATCCGTGACTTTTCCCGAAACTGTCTGTGAAAAAATTTCAGAGGAAGTGAAACTTAAAATAAATATGATTACCGTGACCAGATTCTTTTTCATAAATCAACAAAACACATTATTTTTTGTATTCAAAATTACTTTTAAAGAGTTATACATTCAATTTACAAATTAATATTAATGCAGCGCATAACAACGAATGATCAAAATCACTTTTTAAAATTAAACTTTTTGAACCATACGAGACTCAGAGAGTTTAATTTTCAAATTATTATTTCTTTGAGTCTTTAAATAAAATATGTATTTCCAAAATACTCTATGAAAGTAAAAGCCTGTTTTGCAAAAACGTGATACATTTTTTAAACTATATGCTTTCGGAACAGATGCTGATTAAGTCTTGTAAGTATTGAATTATATGACTTTTTAAAAATACACATTAACCATATTTTTGAACATGACAGTTCAGGAGATTACAAAAAAAAATAAATCAAGGCTGCTGATCAGTTTATGCCTTATACATTTTCTTCTCGGACTTGACATAAATATAGTCAGCGTTTCCCTTCCTTCTATCTCATCATATTTCAGTCTCAATGCCGGAATTGTAACGAGAGTGATATGGGTATATTTCCTTGTGCTGACTTGTCTTATGCTGGTTTTCGGGAGAATCGGAGATATCAGGGGATTCAGAAAGATTTATGCAGCGGGAATTCTTGTATTTATTGGCGGATCAGCTTTTGCATCTGTACCTTTGAGTTTTAATTACCTTCTTGCATCAAGAATTGTTCAGGCAGCGGGAGCGGCAGTTCTGTTTTCTCTGACACCGGCAATCATCGCATTTTATTTCCCGGAAAGTTCAAGAGGAAAAGTCTTCGGACTTAATTACTCGTTCACTGCTTTCGGAGGAATAATCGGAAGAGCGGTAAGCGGTTTTATAATTTCGGATTACGGCTGGAATTCGATTTTTTATCTTAATATTCCGACCGGTCTTATTTCACTGTATCTGATCTATAAGTATCTTCCGGAAAATCTGACTGCCGGCATAAGGAACAGGTTTGATGTTTACGGAGCCGCGCTTGTGTCAGGCGGATTGTTTCTTCTGATGCTATTTCTCAACACCGGAAATCAGTGGGGTTGGACTTCAGCGCCGGTGATCTTTTCATTTGTATTTTCAGTTTTACTCTTATACCTGTTTGCAATGAGGCAGATCAGATCAGATTCTCCTTTGCTTGATCCGGAGGTTTTTAAAAACAGGGATATATCATTTTCTGTTGCCGCATTCATATTCATTTATATAATTACCAACGGTATGATCTATATCGTCCCATTTTATCTGCAATGGATCAAAGCCGTTTCAAAAACAGAAGCCGGATTGCTTATGGCAGTTCCGTCTGTGATGCAGGTTTTTTTCGGATACCTGTCGGGAAAGCTGTCCGATATTGAAAGCATACGGAAGATATGTATAGCGGGAATATTTTTTATAATCATCTCTTTGATTTTTCATATCTTTCTTACTGCGTCAAGTTCTGTTTATTATATTGTCTTTACGCTTGCGTTTTACGGAGCTTCTGTCGGCTTTTTCATTCCGGCTAATACAAATAATATTATGACAGTAGCGCCTTCGGGAAACAAGGGAAGCATTTCCGGATTTATGACAACGGCAATAAGACTCGGTTCGTCTTTCGGGGCACTGCTTTTCAGTACGGTGTTTGTATTCTTCGTCCCACAGGCAGATCCTGTAAAGTCCGGAACGCCGTCTGACCTTATACTTACGGGATTCAGGTGGGTGTTTGTGACCGGGATAATCTCTGCTGCCGCAGCTCTTATCTTCATTTACGGAACTGATCATGGAAAAAGCAAGGTCAGAATAAAGTGATCTGTTTATATACTTTTATTATCAAGTTGTCTGATAGTTTTCAGAGCATATAAGATTGCTTCATCTGTTCCGATAGATTTCCCTTCCCCGGTGAATCTTGTGAATTCCTTTCCGGAGAGTTTTGATTCAAGTATTTGAAAGTTTTCATCAAATCTTTTTGCATCTGTTTCGGTCAGATGAACACCGAGATCTTCAAACATTTTTTTTGAACAGGAAAGGAGTATGCACGAACTAATATCAATTCCCATTTCAAGCAAAGCTATTGACAAGCCCGTTAAACTGCATGCAAGGATCAGTTTCTCGGATATTTCCTGTGAAGCAACTATACTCTTCTCAAATGACAGAAGAGCGTTTGTATAATCTTTCATCTTTACATAGATATCACCGAGTATCTGAAGTGAATTTGCGTAAGTCCTTTTATCTTCCGATTCCAGAGCTATATTTAGACTTAACTCAGCGTAATTCTTAGCTTCTGAATATTTACCGGTTGCAAGTTCAACCAGCGCGAGATTATAGTATGTATAAGACACCATAGAATTATTTCCCATTTCATCCGAAAGCGTAAGACAATCCTGCAGCAGATTCGACGCATTTTCATAATTACATAATTCAAACTCAATCACTCCGAGGTTCATAATAATATTTGCTTTAAGAAATTTATTGTTTAAATCATCCGGAAGATTCATTACTTCTTCATAGATCTTTTTTGCTTCTATATATTTTCCGGTGTTTGTATAAACTGCTCCAAGATTCATCCTGCAGGCGGCAATATTCCTTTTGTCATTATTTCTTTCAAGAACCGTAAGACATTCAAGATATAATTTTTCTGCATTCTGAAAATTTCCCTGATAGCATTCGACATCTGCAAGAAGTCTTTTGAATCTTACATTCACGGATTCATTGTACCGGGATAAATCAATGTTCATCAGACATATTTCCTTTATTTTTTTGAAATTACCTGTTGAAAGCATAAGCTGACAGGCATTGTGATAGCCGTTAAATCTTAGATCTTCATCCACAATTTCAGAGTTTTCAAGACACTTCAGAATATGTTTCATTCCTTCGGAATTCAGTCCTTTATTCTTCCAGAAATCAGAAAGCAGAAGACTCATTCTAAGAGACTTTTCAGTATTATTTTCCAGCAAATAGTTCAGACTGAATCTTATATTATCAAGTTCATTTTCAATTTTGTTTAAAAGCTCCTTTTCATTTGTCGATTTAAAATTTTTTTCAAACAATTCACTCAAGTTATAGTAATATTCGGATATCTTTCCGGAAATCTCAGATTTATTCTCTGATTTATCACAGCCGTAATGCTTGATCGATTCAAGCATATTATATCTTGATTCATTTCCGTTCCTGTTAAAAGTTAAGAGGGATTTACTTACAAGACTTGTAATTGTATCAAGAATGCTTTCAGGAGGATATTCATCATCAGAGCATATTTCTTCCGCAGCTTCAAGCGTACATCCTCCGGAAAATACAGAGATCTTCAGGAAGAGATTTTTTTCCGCATCATTAAGGAGTTCATAACTCCAGTCTATAAGCGCTTTTAGGGTTTGCTGTCTCGGCAGCGAATTTCTCATGCCGCCTGTTAAAAGACTGAATCTGTTACTGAGTTTGTGAAGTATTTTATTAACGGGTAAAACATTTATTCTTGCTGCTGCAAGCTCAATCGCAAGAGGTATTCCGTCAAGCCGGAGACAGAGCCAGGCAAGATCTGATGCATTATTTTCATTAATTTCAAAATCCTTGTTAATAAGCTTTGCTCTGTCACTGAACAATCTTATGCTTTCATAATTCTTTACCGATTCTGAATCAACTTTTTTGTTAACTTCAGGAACGGAAAGAGACGGAATGCTGTAAACCATTTCTCCCCGGATCTGCAATGCTTCCCTGCTGGTAGCAATGATCTTCAGATCAGGGCAGGCTGCCAAAAGCTCTCCGCAAATTTCCGCGCAACCGCTGATGAGATGTTCACAGTTATCCAGTATCAGTAAAAGCTGCTTATTCTTCAGATGTTCTTTCAGTACTTCCTTTATGTCTTTATTGCTTTCATAACTGACTTTAAATACTGAAGCAATTTCCTGAACAATAAATGTAGTTTCTGATAAAGAAGCCAGCTCTGCAAACCATACTCCATTTGCGAATTCATCTATAACATCAGTTCCGATCTTAAGTGAAAGTCTTGTTTTACCTGTTCCTCCCGGTCCGGTAAGCGTAATTAGGCGCCTTTCCGTCAGATGTGCTCTTATTTCATTTATTTCCTTTTTTCTGCCGATGAAAGTTGTAAGCTGAACCGGAAGATTGTTTTGTCTTGCATCGAGTGTTTTCAGCGGCGGAAAATCGGAAGGAATTTCAGGAGCAGTGATCTGATAAAGAATCACCGGTTTAATTATGTCCTTTAATCTTCTTTCACCCAGATTACGAAACGAGACTTCTTCATCAGATCTGTCAGTCATCTGTTCACGTACATTTTCAGAGACTAAAATCTGACCGCCGCCGGCTGATGACATGATCCTTTGAACGGTGCTTAATGTTAAGTAGCCTGAATAATCTTCCCCTGTCCAGTAAGCTTCTCCGGAATGTATTCCCATCCTGACTTTTATATCCCTGACACTCCATGCCTCCGAGTTAAGTTTTCTCTGAATTTCCACAGAAGCTCTTACTGCATCTGATGCATTGCTGAAACTCGTACAGAATGCATCTCCGATGGTTTTAAAAACATGTCCCCGGAATTTTTTCACTTCGCCTGCCAGAATTTCATTATGCCTTTTTAAGATTTCTTCCAGTTTTTCGGGGAATTTGCCTGCAAGTTTTGTACTTCCCTCTATATCAGTAAACAAAAATACAACCTTGCCGTCAGGTATGTTTTCAGAATGCAACTTCCTGCTATTTAGATTATCTGACACGATAATTTTTTATCAGAATTTATTAACGGTTATTTTTTGCATTTGAAAATAAAGAATATATTAAAAAGAAACTAATAATTAGATTTTATATATCTTATATTTAAATGTAAAATATCAAATGAGATCACTCTTATCTTTAATTCCTTACTTTAAGAAATACAAAAAAAAGCTTTTACTCGGATTCATTTTTATACTTTTCTCGATCGGAGCAAACAGCCTGTATCCGCTTGTCATCGGTGCGGCTGTAGATGATCTTTCCAAAGGCACACACAGATACAGTCTGCTTGTTTATGCCCTGACCGGAATTGGACTGATAATTTTCAGCGGAATTTTTCTCTTTCTTATCAGGCAGAATATTATTGTTGTATCAAGGGAAATCGAGAACGATCTGAGACACGATTTTTTTTCCCATCTTCAGTATTTATCGAGATCATTTTACAATACCCGTTCCACCGGAGACATAATGGCGCATGCCACCAATGATATCAGCAATGTCAGGAATTTTGTCGGTCCAGGAGTTATGTATTCTTTCCAGACGCTTACACGGACGCTTATGACACTCTTCATTTTGTTTTCTCTCAGTCCGTCAGTTACGCTCCTTGCTCTCCTGCCGCTGCCTTTTATGAGTTACATTGTTTACAAAGTAGGCAAACTTACTTTCAGCAGATCAAGAAAAGTTTACGAAATTTTTTCGGACCTCACTTCGAAATCACAGGAAATATTTTCCGGTATAAGAGTAGTAAAGTCTTATGTCAGGGAAGAATTCGAGACAAATGAGTTTGACAGAATTTCCTTTGATTATCAGAAGAAAAACCTGAAACTCGCAAAAGTACAGTCTTTTTCTTTTCCGATGATGTTCCTGCTGACAAGTCTTTCGATAATTATAGTCATATATTACGGCGGCAATAAAGTTATTGAAGGGAGTTTATCGATAGGAAATATTTCTTCTTTCATAATTTATCTTGGTCAGCTGACCTGGCCAATGATTGCATTCGGATGGATCATAAATCTTGTTCAGAGAGCTGCTCCATCAATGCAGAGACTACTGAATATTACTAACATAAAACCTGACATTGCGGATAATGAGTTTACTGATTCAGGCATTAAGGAAAGTGACATCAAAGGAGATATAGAATTCAGAAATGTTTCATTCAGATATCCCCTGTCAGGCAATTTTGTTCTGAAGAATATTAATCTGAGAATAAGAAAAGGAACTACTCTCGGCATAATCGGGCAGACCGGTTCAGGAAAAAGCACACTCATAAATCTTATTCCGAGGATCTGGGACGCAACGGAAGGAAATATTTTCATTGACGGATATGATATAAAAAAAATCCCGCTGAATGTTTTGAGAAATTCCATCGGCATTGTACCGCAGGAATCGTTTTTGTTTTCCGATACAATTGAAAAAAATATCTCATATTCAGCCGGGACTTTTTCGGAAGTTAACAGGCAGGATGTTATCTCAAATTCCAGAATTGCCGGGCTTTATAAAGACGTAAATAATTTCCCGGATAAATTCGATACAGTTCTGGGTGAAAGAGGCATTACCCTGTCGGGAGGTCAGAAGCAGAGGACTTCCATTGCAAGAGCAATTTATAAAAAACCTGAAATACTTATTCTGGATGATTCACTCTCTGCAGTGGATACGAACACTGAAGAAGAGATACTTCAGGAATTAAAGAAAATCATGACGGACAGAACCAGCATTATTATCTCTCACAGAATTTCCACGATAAAGAATGCCAATAATATAATTGTCCTGAGTAATTCCGTTATCAAAGAAGAGGGAACACACAATGAACTTGTTTCACTCGGGGGAATTTACAGCGATATTTACAAGAAGCAGCTGCTTGAGGAAGAGATAAAGGATTTCTGAAAGAACAATTTAATTAAGAAATAATGTTGTCAGATCAAACTATAAATAAGTCCGAAGACGAAGTCCTTGGTAAAGCCATTGATTCACAGATAATGAGAAGGCTTCTGTCTTACTTCCGACCTTATTACAAACATATAATAATTGCAACAATTCTGACAATTACCATTTCAGCTCTTGCCGCCATCAGGCCGAGACTAACGGCAGTGGCAATAGATGATAAGATAATGAACAAAGACTTCCCGGGACTTCAGTTCATCATTCTGGTAATGTTGGGCACGCTTATCCTTCAGGGAGTAATTCAGTATGCGATGACTTATCTCACAAGCTGGATCGGACAAAAAATAATTTATGATCTGAGAAAGAAAATTTTTGACCATATTCTGAAACTGGATCTGAAATTCTTTGACAGGAATCCGATCGGAAGAGTTGTAACCAGAGTAACCGGCGATGTTGAAGTTCTGTTTGAAGTCTTTTCTTCCGGTCTTGTAACGGCATTCGGTGATATTTTTCTGATATTGTGGGTGCTTTATTTTATGTTTACTCTTGATTACAAACTTGCATTTGTCACGCTTTCGGTATTGCCTGTCCTTATCTATGCTACTTCAGTATTCAGAAAAAAAGTCCGTGATTCATACAGAAGAATCAGAATACTCGTCGCAAAGCTTAATGCATATATTCAGGAGCATGTAACAGGGATTTTAATTGTACAGTATTTCGGAAAAGAGAAAAGAACAATAGAAGAGTTTGAAAAGATAAACAGGGATCATACGGATCAAAACAATAAAAGCGTATTTTATTATGCAGTGTTCTTTCCCATAGTTGAACTTATCGGAGCGATTTCAGCCGGTCTGATAATCTGGTACGGAGGAGGACAGGTTGTACAGGGCGCTGTTTCGATAGGCGTGATAATTTCATTCATTCAGTTCACGGAAATGTTTTTCCGTCCTATCAGGGATCTTTCAGAAAAATACAATATACTTCAGACGGCAATGGCATCAAGCGAAAGGATTTTTTCACTGCTAGATGAAATGCCTGACATAAAGGATTCAGAAGACCCGGAAAAATCCGTGCTGAAAAGCGGATCTATAGAATTTAAAAATGTTTTCTTTGCATATAATAATGATGATTATGTACTGAAGAATGTTTCCTTCAAAATTAATGACGGCGAAAAAGTTGCTTTTGTGGGAGCTACAGGCGCCGGAAAGACCACAATCATAAATCTGCTTTCAAGATTTTATGAAATAAACAGCGGAATGATTTCCATTGACGGAACGGATATAAAGAAAATCAGACAGAAGGATCTCAGGAAAAATATAGCCATAGTATTGCAGGATGTGTTTCTTTTTTCAGGAACTGTCAGATCTAATATAACTCTCGGCAATAAGGATATCAGCGATCAGTCGGTCAATACGGCAATTGAAAATGTCGGATTAAAGGATTTTATTAATTCGCTTCCGGATAAACTTGACCACCCCGTTAACGAAAGAGGTTCTACTTTGTCGGTCGGACAGAAACAGCTGATATCATTTGCAAGAGCGCTTGTCATTGATCCGAAAATACTGATTCTGGACGAAGCAACGTCAAGTGTTGACACGAATACGGAGATGCTGATTCAGGACGCCATAAAGAAACTCATAGAAGGAAGGACTTCAATCATTATCGCACACAGGCTGTCAACAATTCAGAAATGCGACAAGATAATCGTTATGCATAAAGGTGAAATAAAGGAAATGGGCACTCATCAGGAATTGCTCGAAAACAACGGTTTGTATTACAAGCTTTATCAGCTTCAGTACAAGGAAGAAAACATATCATAGAATATTCTTATCTGATATTAAACAAATGATCTTAAAAACGGATTTACATTATGTGATTTGCAGAATCAACTGTCATAACATTTCCCGAAGCTGTGCAAAATAGTTAAATCCGGATTTGCTGATCAGAAAATATTTTTACTGCTGAGTGCAAAAATTTTAATTTTAATTCAATCCGAACTTTTCTGTCAGTTATTTTGTAGTAGTGAAAGAAATCTTGCTGTGATAAATAATTTCTTTTTGCACATAACATTTAATTCTATTATAAAATCAGAATATCACGTAAGCAGTTCAAAATAACCTCACCTTGCTTCGCCGAAGGCGGATTGGAAAGGGTTTCGCATTAAAATGCCAAAGTTTTCAATGAGATTTAATGCTTAATAAAAATTTTCTATGGATACAATAACAAGGTTTTGGACGAAAGGAAACCGCCGTAATATAAATTAATCTCTTTAATAAGAATTTTAACTTAATTATTTTTCTCGATTATAAAAAACAATAAATGAAAATAATAAAGATTTTTTTAACAGTTATACTGATAATAAGTTCAAATAATATTTTTGCGCAGAATAAAAAAATTGCGTTTTCTTCAAACCAGGGTACATCAGGTTTTTTACAGATATTTATGATGAACGAGGACGGATCGAACAAGACACAACTGACAGAATTAGAGGAAAACTGTTACAGACCAAAATTTTCTCCTGACGGAAAACAGATTGTATTCTATTCTGACCGCGGAATGGTATATCTCATCAGGGATATTTATCTTGCAAATAAATCTACTGCTCCTTTTTATGTATGGAACGGGTATTTTCCTTCTTTCCTGCCTGACGGCGATCAGATAATGTTTAACTTTGAGCAGGATAATATATTATCAATTCTTGCAATTGATACAGCTTCTTTCGGTGCTGAGCCGCAGCTCATGTCCGACGGATCTTATTCGAATATGCAGGTACTTTCAGAAGACGGCAATAAGCTTGTATTTTCGGCATTCAGCGACGGATCAAAATCAATTATGATGGCTGATCTGAATGATACAACAGAAAATTATATCACAAAGATAAGTTTGAATATGGATGCAAATTTAGAACCTGATATTTCTTCAGACGGCAAAAAAATTGTTTATGCAAGTTTTGACAATAATCTGAAAGGCTCAATAAGGATATTTGAAAACGGGAAAGAAACTGTTCTTACAAAAGGAATGGAAAGCTCGAACGTTCCCAGATTTTCGCCTGACGGAAATAAGATTGCTTTTGCCGTAATCGGCAGCAATGATGTTTCGCTTTATGTAATGGATTCAGACGGAGGTAACAAAAAAGAACTGAAAGTCCCCGGAAATATAGGAACATACCAATGGATCGATAACAACAGAATTGTATATGACTCCGGATCCGAAGTCAGAACCAGCATAGGAATTGCTGATGTAAAATCAGGTGAAATAATGATTATCGCTGACGGCGGATTTAATCTTCATCCCTGTATTCAGAAATAAATTCCGGTAAATTAAACTGATCAGAAAGACGATATTGTATTTCTCAGAAATAAAGAACAGCATAAAATGAAAGTTACAGAACATTTAGACAGAGCAAAAGATCCGTTGATAAGTTTTGAGATTATTCCTCTTCCCAGAGGCGGTGACATAAATCTGCTTTTCAATATTGTGAACGTGCTCATGAAATATAATCCTCCTTTCATTGATGTAACTTCACACTCTTCTGAAGTTCATTTCGAAGAGACTCCGGGCGGCATCCGGAAAAAAGTAAAGAGAAAAAGACCGGGGACTATAGGCATCAGCGTTGCCATAAAAAATAAATATAATGTCGATACAGTGCCTCATATTCTTTGTAACGGATTTACCCGCGAGGAAACTGAAGATGCTCTTATCGAGCTGAATTATCTCGGCATAGAAAACGTACTTGCTGTCAGAGGCGATGATATCGGATATAAAAAGCCTGTCCCCGAAGGAAGGACCTCAAATATTTATGCTCTGGATTTAGTTAAGCAGATTACTGATATGAATAAGGGAAGGTATCTTGAAGAAGATCTGCTGGATGCAGCGCCGACGAATTTCTGCATAGGAGTCGGGGGATATCCTGAAAAACATTTTGAGTCCCCTAATCTTAAAAGTGACATCCTGATTGCAAAGGAGAAAGTCAATGCGGGCGCAGAGTATATCGTAACTCAGATGTTTTATGACAACAAATATTATTTTGAATTTCTGAAACTTTGCAGGGCAGCCGGAATAAATGTTCCTGTCATTCCCGGTCTGAAGATTTTAACGGGTAAAAAACAGCTGAATTCAATTCCCAAAACTTTCTTTGTGGAAATCCCGGAAGAACTTACTACCGAAATCTCCGAAGCAAAACCGGAACACGTAGTGGATATAGGCGTGGAATGGACAGCCAAGCAATGCGAAGAGCTGCTTAACAAAGGAATACCTTCTCTTCATTTTTATATTATGCATAATTCCAAACCTATTCAGAAACTTTTCGACAGATTGAAAATATAAGTTTAATATCTTGATTTTACCGCTTATCGTTTATATTTTAAATTAAATGATCTTATTAAGCAATTTTATTTATTACCAGTATTTAAAAAGAGAAAGTAAAGACAAATACAGCAGATTTTCTGCAGATATTAAAAGTGTATCTAAAACAAGATACACTTTTTTTTTGCATAATTTTTAATGACTATTAACACGGCAAAAAAAGTTTTCAGCAAAGAAGAGATTTCATCCGCTGAAAAATTTTACGCGTTCCTTGAAAAGAAAAAACTGATTACCTTTGTACCGGAACATTTCGCTGAAAAGATAATGAAAGAGTTAAGCAAAACCGGAGCAGGATCTATAGGCAATTACAGCATGTGTTCATTCCGGACAAAAGGTACGGGAACATTCCTTCCGGGCAAAATGGCTGAACCGTTTTACGGCAGTAAGAACAAATTGTCTCATGAAAATGAAATTAAATTGGAAATGGAATGCAATGTCTCTGACCTTAATGAAGCCATAAATTCTTTACTCAAGCATCATCCTTATGAAGAAGCAGTTTATGAGATTTATACTTTCATGAAAAGAGAGAAAACTCCTTCCGGATTTTGTATCAGTCTGAAAAAAAGATTAAGATACAGTGAATTGTTCAGAAGAATGAACAGAGGAATTGACGAAGATTTTGAAAATGGCAGGGACAGTTTTAAGAAAATAGTAATAACTGATACTGATGTTACGGACACAGTTACTGAATCAGCAAAGTTTACAGGCAGCGATTGCCTGCTGTATATTTCTAAATCGATTTATAAACTCTATAAATTATAAGTATGAACGAGAATGCAATTACCGATAATCAGGATTTAAACAATGAACCTGTTAAATCCGAAATTTCCGAAAACAATACTGATTCTGATGCAATCTCTGAAGATGAATTGCAGAGAAACCGTTTTCAGACTTATTTTTCTGAAGCCGTCGAATCAGAAGGACCGAAACTAACCGCAATTCTTAATATATTTCTTGAACTGAAAAATATTGACGGGGAACTTGCCGAAATTGATGAGGAAAAAGGCGATCTTCCGGAAAACATTAATATTATTAAATCGAAGCTGGAATCGATTGAATCGAAACTCAGCACAAGAAGAACCGATTTGTCTTCTCTCGAAAAAGAAAAATCAGAACTGCTTGAGACAGATAAGTCTTATGAGGAAAAGATAAATAAATATGACGAACAGAAATATGATGTGAGAAGCAATAAGGAATATGACGAAATTGTTAAAACCATTGAATCTCTTTTTGAGGAAGTTCAGAAAAACGAAATCAGAATAAAGGTTATTACCACTGAGTCTGAAAAAATATCCGCTGAAGTATCCGAATTGGAAAGCAAATACAACGAACTTAATTCCGAACTGCAGGAAAAACAGGCTTTGCTCGATGAGTTAAATGAGGAATTCAAACAGGAAGAGACAGTCCTTACAAGCAAAAGAAACGAACTAAGCAGCAAGCTTGATGACGAGAGCAAATCATTGTATGAAAGAATAAACAAAATGCATAAAGGCGAAGCAACGGCAATTGTAAGAAAAGGAAATTGCTCCGGATGCTATAATTCAATTCCGCCTCAGAGAGTCATTGAAATAAAATCAGCAGAAAAAATCTATACCTGTCAGTCCTGCGGAAGAATTCTCGTTTCAGAAGATTTTTCAGCTTCTTAAATTCAAAGTATTGTCTGAAACCATAAATGTATTTACTGACGGCGCTTCAAGGGGAAATCCGGGACTTGCAGGAATCGGAATTGTCATTTGTGATGGTAATAATGAAATCTCGGAATCTCACGGAAAGTTTATCGGAAACTACACCAATAATTCCGCAGAATATTTAGCCCTTATCGAAAGCGTTAAGATATTAAGGAAATCAGGATTAAAATTCAGACATGTGAATTTTTATCTCGACAGTGAACTTGTGGTACGGCAGATCAGGGGAGAATACAAAATTAAGCATTCAGATCTCATAAAGCTTTCCCTGGAATTCTGGAAAGAGATAAAGTTACTCGATAAAAATTTTTCCATTCATCATATCCCCCGAGAAAAAAATAAAGCCGCAGATAAACTTGCAAATGAAGCAATTGAT
>JAFDZQ010000027.1:0-859 GCA_018266895.1 Bacteroidota bacterium | reverse complement strand
CGTTTCCGTTTATTAAGTTCAAATTTAACCTCTATTCAATTTCAGACAATCGCGCTGCTCTTTTCCGCTTGCGGGAAAGAATGTGAGGAAAGTCCGGACTCCGAAACGGGCAGGGATGCCGGGAGAAATTCCCGGGTTCTTTAGACGTAAGTTTAAAGAACAGAAAGTGTCACAGAAAAGCAAACCGCCCCGCTTATTGCAGGGTAAGGGTGAAAAGGCAGGGTAAGAGCCTACCATTCAGAAAGTAATTTCTGAGATTGATAAACCTCATCCGGAGCAAGACCATGTACAGGGAAATTAAGTTCTGCCCGCTTGTTTTATTCCCGGGGTAGGTCGCAAGAAGCCTGTCAGCAATGGCATGTTAAGATAAATGATTGTCGTCTTTCCGTTTAGCGGAAAGAAACAGAATCCGGCTTACGGAATTGAATAGAGATTTTATTTGCTCATCTCAAGCATCCTCTGAAGAGGTTTCAGCGCTTTTTTCATGATCTTACTGTCCAGAGTGATTTCAGGTTTCCTGTCCCGCATACAAAGATATAACTTTTCCAGTGTGTTTAATTTCATGTAAGGACATTCGTTGCAGTTACAGTTTGATTCCGGAGGAGCGGGAATAAAAATCTTTCCCTGACTTTTCAGAAGCATCTGATGAATAATGCCCGGTTCGGTCGCTACTATGAATTTGGTATTCGCCGACTCGGTAACAAACTTTAGAAGACCGCTTGTGGAACCGATGAAATCAGCTTTGCTTAATACGGATTCTTCACATTCCGGATGAGCGATCAGCAGAGCATCGGGATGTTCAAATTTTAATCTTGTGATTTTTTTATCGCTGAAAGTTTCGTGAACTATGCATGAACCC
>JAFDZQ010000026.1 GCA_018266895.1 Bacteroidota bacterium | reverse complement strand
TTCTTAATTAATTTTAAATTAAACATTTTGGACGGATGTGGCGGAGAAAGAATAAAAGACGGATTTTTTAGTTAGAATATGAAAACCTGTTTTAATATCTTTGCAAAACAAATAAAAAGAATATGGAAAAAAGTTTTATTACAACAGCTTTTAATTTTGAAGGATGTAAGATCGTAAAGAACATGGGAATTGTGAGGGGAATAGTAGTTCGCTCAAGAAATTTCTTTGCAAACATAGGCGCGGGATTTCAGACTTTAGTGGGAGGCGACATCACGCTTTACACGGAACTCTGCGAGAAGACGAGGTTGGATGCTTTTGAACTTATGGTAAAGCATGCAGAGGAACTCGGAGCGAATGCGATCATCGGAATGCGTTATGATGCGAATGAAGTAATGTCAGGCGTGACGGAAGTGCTTGCTTACGGGACGGCGGTAGTGGTGGAGAGAGCTTGATTCAATTAATTACGAGTTACGAATTACGAGTTACGAATTACGAATTACGAGTTACGAATTAAGAGTTACGAGTTACGAATTACGAATTACAAATTACGAATTACGAATTACGAGTTACGAATTACGAGTTACGAATTACGAGTTACGAATTACGAGTTACGAATTACGAGTTACGAGTTACTTGTGCGAATTGGGAATTACGAGTTACGAATTTTAAATAGCAATATAAAGTCCCGGATATTAACCGGGATAAATTATTTGACTATAAGATTAAATTTTCAAGCTCCGGAGAATATTTCTTCCGGGGTTTTTTGTTTTAAATAGGAAACCGGATCGCCGGAATACAGAGCGCCGGTGAATCAGAAGTATTATCTCCTCTTTCCCAAGCTATGAATGAGGTAGCTATCTGCGATATTTTGTAATTTTTAATCTATATTGTTTACCATGTTTACCATTCAAATTAAATCCTGTTTATTTCTTCCCTAAGCGGGGCTTGGGAAAGAGGAGTCAAATATTCAGGAGAGAAATGAAATTAATTATGGAAAATAGATTACAGCATAACTATTTTTGTATAAACTGAAATACATTCTGAAGATATGTCCGACAAGCTCAGCAGAATACAGAGTTACTCTCTGAACAGGAAAGCGGGAAATATCAAATTTGTCAAACTTAAGGAAGCTACAAAGAAGAAGGACAAAATTGATGAAAGAATTGCTGCAATAAAGAGGGACACAAAGATCACATTTACAGGCAGGGAAAATGAAATATCTCAGCTCAGGCATATTTATTTTTCTCAGAAGAAAACACTTACAGGAAGCAAAGAATTTAAAAATAAATTAAGTCAAAACACCGCACCATTACCTGCATTTATCGGCATAAAAGGAGAAGCCGGGATAGGCAAGTCAAGATTAATTTCCGAATTCCTGAAACCATACAAAAAAAATACGATGACGGGTGTTTCGGAAAATCACGTTCAGAATCCGTATTCATACTTCATTTCATTAATTAAGACATACACTGCAATTTCAGATTCCGATTTTCCGGAAGGTATAAAAAAGAAGCTGAAATTTTCATTAACAGAGCTTTCAAATTATGAAAAAAGCAAGCCGGACAAAAAGGCACTTCTGAATTCATTTAATCTTTTATGTCATCTTCTCGGAATATATACATCCGATTACAGACTAAAGCTACCTGCAGAGGAACAAAAGATTCATCTTCAGCTGAGCATAAAGTATTTCATTGAAGCTGTTGCGGCAAAAGTCAATTTTTTTAATGAACCATTGATAATTGTATGCGAAGATGCTCACTGGATGGACGATACTTCAAAGAGTACATTGTCATATATATTAAACACGCTTAACATCAGTAAGAATAATTCCGGACAATTCAGAATAATAATATTCATGTTGTTATACAGACCTGAGTTTAAAATAATGAAAGAAGCCGAATTCAAAACAGACTTCACTCAAATTGTTCTGGAACCGCTTGATTACAATTCAGTACAGAACATTTTGAGATCAGGAGGCAGAAACAAAGCCGGGAAAGAAAACTTAATGCTGATCCCGGACGAGACAGTAAAGCTGCTTACGGAAAGGTCGGAAGGAAATCCACTTTTTATACAGGAGTGGATACGAATGTTCGGAGACAAATACAAAGGCGTTGAGCTTCATCAGATAAAAAACAGCAAGTTACATTCGGAAAAAGAGAATATAGAAATTCCCGGATCAATAAATTTACTGATCAACAAAAGACTTGAGCGATTAAGCACAAAGGAGCTTAATTTACTTCAGTATGCATCGGTAATCGGAAACGAATTTTCAGATATACTGCTGAAGAAGACAGCGAAGCTGCTTTCAGATGAAACTGACATTGAAGGAGTTTTGGTCAAGCTCTTTGATAACAGATTCATCCGGAAATCAGACAAGGCATTCGGCAGCGAGAGATACTTTGAATTTCACCACGATGTGATAAGGGAAATAGTATATGAAACAATACCGAAGGAGAACAGAAAAGTAATACATAAAACAACAGGCCAGGCGATAGAGGATATATATCACAATAAGATCGAGCAGTATTATTATGTATTGTGCGAACATTTTGAGAAAGGCGGAGCGGAGGAGAAGATAACAGAATATCTTGAGAAGGCGGGTGACAGAGCGAGGGAAAGTTTTGAAAATCCAAGGGCGATAGATTATTATGAAAAATTAAGTATTATAACATCTGAAACCGATACGGATAAATATTCCAGGATAATTTTCAAGAAGCTTCAGTTATACAAACTTTCAGGTAAATGGAGCGAAGCATTGGATATCTGCAGGGATTTGTCAAACAGAAATGAATTCAAAAAAAATGACGAGTTGAATTTTCAGCTAAATTATCTGACGGCAGATATTTATTATAATCAAAGTAATTATACACATTCCATAAAACTTCTTTCAAAAATGTCCAAAAAATATTCAAATAGTTCTGACAAATTTTCAGAGATAACAGGATTGCTTTGTCTTAATTATTATGAATCCGGAAATCCGAATAAAGCGGAGCATTACGCCAAAATATTCTTCAACATTTCATCAGAGTCAAATAATAAACTGAACCCCGCAAAAGCCTATGAATATTTCGGGTTAATTGAGAGATCAAGAGGAAATTACAAGGCTTCTGTTTCATATTTTCAGAAGAGCCTTTCCATATATGAGAAAAATAATGATATATTTAAATCAGCTGTTCTGACAAACAGGATCGGAGTTAATTATTCTTACATGTCAGAATACAGCAAGTCATTGGCATATTTTGAAAGATGCAAATCAAATACTCAAAAAAACGGTGATATCAGAGAATACATTAATGTTATCGGCAGCATAGGAATTATACTCAATAAAATGGGAGACACCCGCAAAGCATTCAACATTTATAAAAAAAGATTAATATTATCAAAACGTATAAATTACACTGAAGCTATAGCAAGTACTTACGCATCCATTGGCAACTGTTATTACAACGAAAAATTATTTGATGATGCTCTGGCAAATTACACTTCAGCTTTAAATATATTCGAAGAAAAAGACATGAAAACAAATATTGCAAGTATGTACTGTAATATTGGTCTGATACATATGCATCGCGGCAATTACGGCGATGCTTTAAAATATTTCGGGTTGCAAATGAAAATCAATGAAAACCTGAAAAGCAAAAACGGTATGTATCTCGGATATCTTAATACTGCGAACCTTTACAAAAAAATTAAACTGTATCCTGATTCAATAAGTAATTACAGGAAAGCAATAAAGCTGGCGAAAGAAATGGATTCAAGACTTTTATTGTCAATTGCATATTTCAATTATGCAGAGGTGCTGTTTTCAACAGGAGATCTGCAAGGAGCCGAAACAAACATTAATTTTGCCCTGGAAGCGGAACACAATCCTGATTATAAACATGTAATATTTCATTTCAAACTTCTTTATAATGTAATTCAGTTTAATCTGGAGTTAAAAAAAATTACTTTTGATTCACAGAATAAATTGTTAAGTTTGAATGTTTCTGATTTGAAATCGATCGTATTTCAGACAGAACTTTTATTAAATGAAGTAACAGAAGATGAAGGAAAAGCAAAAGTTCATTATGAACTTTGGAAGATGAATAAATTCCTGGAAGAAAATAATATGAAAGTTACAAAGCATAAAAAGCTTGCCTTAAAACATTTCAGATTAATTTATAAAAAAACTGCGGATATAGAGTATCAAAAGTTTATATCCGAATTATCATAAATCTAAATCAAAATAACTATGGCTGAGGATAAAAAACTGTGCGTCAAACTTGAAAACTATTCGAATAAATCAAGTAAAATACAGTTTGAAATAGAATATTTCGGCGACAAAGACAGTTATGTGACCAGCGAAGTGAAAAGCGGAGAAAAGTTAGAGCTGGGTATTGACAAAACTGAAAGTATTAAAAATATTAAGGCTATTATTGACGGTGAAAAACATGAAATGAAGCAAATCAGATATTCTTTCTGGCAATTTCCCGGTATAATTGATCCTGATAAAGATGTTGATATTTTTTTATTAGCATTCAGGACTGTTCCAAGATTATCCGTAAGCAAATCCTATTCAATTTGGGTTAATTATAACAACAGCGCAGCTTATACCAGTCATGCAGCTCAAAATGGTGATGAATTAAAAACAGGTAAGAACGGAATTAACAGCTTATACGTAATAAACGGCGGGAATTATTTACCGATGGTTTTAAAAAGCGATAATGTATGGCATGAAGATACCTTAAATGTAACTGCAGATGTCTATAACGGAGGATAATTAATTCACTGAAGTTTTTACAAGTCAGGTATATTTTCAATGAGAGATTATTAAGTCTGATCTTTCATTTGTTCCGTACTGACAATCTGCACACAGAGTTCAAACAATGCAGATACTATATCCTTAATTATAATTTCTCTTTTTCTTAACGGAGGGAAAAAAGAATCTCCGCTTGCTTCAATGAAAAAACTATGAATTGAAGTATAATCCTGATTGATTAAGTTTCTGCTCTCCATGTAATCTCTTGAACCGCCGGATATGAGATACATATCATTGGATGTTTGCGCCTGATACTTTCTAACTGAGCTGTTAGCTTTAGTTGCAGCAACAGCCATATTCTTTGCCAACCTCTTTCTTAAATCATAATCCTTCCTGTCTACATATTCGGAATAATAAACATCACCATACTGACCCCAGTATTTACTGTTTTTGAAGTTCATTTCAGGATAATCCGATTGTGATCCGCTGTGGCTCCAGCTGTACAGTATCAGATTTTTATTGTTATCAAAAGAGTGTACATCAGCAAAATATTTAATTCTTGTATTGATAATCAGTGAAATTACATTCCGGGTTTCAGGTTCTGAAGCGGGATATGGACCAATATAATTTTCAGATGCATTAAATTTCTGCATATTAGAAAGATCAGTATTTTTAGATGAAAAATATTTTTCATAATCCCACAAGAAATCATAATTTCTGTTAATATCTACGCCGTAAATATTCTCAGAAATAAACCTTCTGTTTTTCCTCCAGTTTTTATTTATATCATTTTTTTGACTGAATTCTCTTCCATCCGGATTTACCAGGGGAAAAACATAAATATTCAATTTATCAATTATGCTTTTAATCTGTTCATAAGTGAAAGTGTTCTGGCCAATAAAAACATCTTTTTCATTTTTAAAAGCTGAACAAATTTTTCTGACAAAATAAATCAGGGCATCAGGCGGATGCCATTCTCTTGCGTGCACCCCGCTGATAAAATAAACATCAATGAAACCTTTTTTACCGATCCTGATCAGATTAGAAGTTCTTCCATTGTGAGTTTTTTCAGGTAGTTTTATTTTTTCTGTTATATCAGGATGCTTTAGAGAGTAGAATGTTAATGCGGATTCAATTTCTTCTGTATTGAAATATTTTTCAAAAAAAATATCATCATCAAAATCCATTTCCGGTTTTGAATTGAATCGATTTGTTTTGTTAACCATGTCAGTTACTGAACCTTTTATTTCATCATCCCGCTGCATGGGTTCAAATTCTTTCTCGGCAATTATTTCAATATCCGGATAATCATTCAATGCTTTCTTTAGTTCATTTAAAGATTTTGAGTCGAATTTCGCCTGTCTTAATTTTTCATTGTATGGAAAGCCATGTTTATCAATTAACTCGGACAGTTCTCTTAAATCATTTCCTGACAGAGTAACAATATACATTTTGTCTTCCATAATTCTGATTAAAATTCTAGAATTTCTATTTAAGAATTAATTTGATACAAAGATTAAAATTATGTGAACGAGAATATATAAGCGGTGAGATTGTGAACGGGAGTATAAATTTAATTTACTCTATACTTTCACACCGTCAAAGATCTCCGAAAGTTTTAAACTGACTATTATGGAATCCAGGACGAGTTCGTCTGAAGTGTGTTTAAACTCTTCAAGAATCCATTTGTTGCCGGGTTGTTTATGATAATGCTCTATTGAAACAGAATCCTGTGCAACAATTACATAATCTTGCAGTGTTTTGATATCCCTATACAGTTTAAATTTTCCTCCGCGGTCGTAGTCCTGTGTTGCTTTTGAGAGAACTTCAAATATAACGATCGGATAAAGCGCAGTGTCATTCTCGTCATCATAAAGTTTCATATCGCCGCAAAAGACAGATACATCGGGGTAAGTGAATAATCCATTTTCTGAAACATACATACGCATATCGCTTCCGAAAGGAATGCACTTAGAATTTTTTAGCTTATTATGAAGGTTCGCAAGAATATTTGTTGTCAGAATATTATGGTTTAAACTTGCTCCTAACATTGCACAAATCTCACCGTTGTAATATTCATTCTTAGTTTCAGACTCTCTTTCGAGTCTGAGATATTCTTCCGGCGTTATGTATTTCTTTTCTTTTGTAATCATAAATCAAAACTAATTATTCTTATTTCCAATTTCAATACTCGCGAGTTTCCGTGCAAACCAGTCCTTGTTAAGCAATGCGTGATCATTGTTTATTTTATCAAGCAGGGACTTTTTATCTGATGACTTTTTGTTTTTAGATGAGATGCTTAATAGTTGTTTATAAACTGCCAGAAAAGATCTGTATGAGTTAAAATCAAAATCTTTTTTATGCCGGTTCCTGCTGAGGTATGCTTTAAAAGCATCAAGGATATAGTTAACTGCCTGAAGATCATTTAATTCATAAAAAATTATAAGAGACATGGATTTAGAACTCAGGTAGAAAAGATCATTCAGAAAATCAATTTTTGAAACATGGTTAAGCGCTTCTTTATATTTATGCCTGTATATTAAGACAGAAGCCATTGCTAGATTTAAAGAACTCTGCCTGAACGCCGGTTCAAGCTTATCATTATACTTATTAATAAAACTTTCCGCCCAGTAGGAATCATTTTCTGAGAGAGAAGTATCAACCACTTTAAGAAAATATACATAATCAATATGATCATTGCCTGCTGCGATCAGGCAATTCTTATCAAGAGATTTTATAATCTTAAATTCTTCCGATTTATACTCATCTGTCCCGTTGAGATTGCAGAATGTGATCATCTTATCATAAACATACCTGAGATTATCCTTGCTGAATTTATTCTCATTCTTTGACACAAAGTTTTTTATCTGTTTATACACATCAGCATCAGAGTCAGAAAACATTTTAAGTATAAGATACCTTAAATAGATCATTGGGTGAAACTGTTTTAAACTGTTTTTATTTTTTTCGGCAAATTTAAGAGTTTCTTTATCGAACCAAATTCTGTTTTTCCTGTCCGAGATATGAAGAAGCTTTATCATAAGTTCAAGTTTTGAATGAACGACGATAATATTTATAATCTCATTTATTTCAAGAAGAGCTTTTTCCAGGTTGAAATTTTTGCTGCTGAAATTATACATCACGGATTCGACCTTACATTCATATTCAGTAAGATAGAAATCAAGATCCTTATTGAATTCACTGTTGAATTTATGATTCAGTTCGCCTGAATACTTGGAAAAAGTTTTGGAAAGGTTTCTGCTGCCGGAAATCTCAAGCAGTCTTCTTTTATTCATAATATCCCTGCCTGATCTTAATTCGCATATCAGAAAATTCTCAAGGGCTTTTACAAAGTCGGAGCAAAGCTTAAGATATTTATCAGGATTAAATTCCTGGCTTTTATATACATAATCAAACACTTCTTCGCGGTTTATCAGTGAATAATCAGGATGGATCTGCTTTGCGGAGAGAAAATAGTAGAAAAGAATCACCTGTTTGTTTTTATTCAGATAAGGTGAATGCAGATATTCATTCAAGCCGTTAAACTCTTCTTTTGAGAGAGAAGACAATATTTCATACAGACGTGAACCTTTCAATTGCTGTTCCTCCCGGAAAACAATAAGTTTTTAAAAAAAAGCTGTTTCAGAAATTCATGTAAAAGTATCAAAGAAAATTGTAAAATTAAACCATAAACCGATATTCCCATTTCATAATTCAAAAAATCCGTTTCAGAAATTCAAAAATTTGTCTTCGCAAAACAGGGATCTTCACATATAAATTTGCATAACAGTTCATTGAAATAGGAAATTTTAAAATCAACCCTCAAATAAGATTTGAGAAATAATAAGGAGCATAATAAATGGTAAAGTATCTAAACAGTCTCATCAGCAGATTCGAAGAGCTGAAAAAAGGAATAAGCATTAATTCGGAAAAGTGGAACATAATGCCTGACGCAAGAGGGACTATAGATCAAAACATAGAAGAAGTGAAAGAGATCGACAAATTGGTCAGTGAGAAAAAAAGGGAGTTATCTGAAATACAGGCAAGGGCGAGAATGATTAAGGAAAAAAAGAAAGAGTTAATTTCGGTAATCGAGAAAAGAGCGCTGGGAGTACATGCTGATGAGACGGAGAGACTGAAGGATTATAATATAAAAGACAGAAGCAGTTAGGCAGTTAAGAAATGGAAGAACAGGAAACAAGGGAGGAAGAACAAAAAGCCAAGGAAAGGTAAAACTGACTGAGGCGAAATCAACCCCGGCTGCCGGGGATAAGCTCCGGCAGCTTTTTTAAATCGATGATAAATAATAATATTCAAATCATAAACAAAAGGAAGAATTGTAAAATAGAAACAAAAAGAAAGGAGGATTATTCAATGATCAATTTTTAATGTTTAATGTAAAATCTGTTTTAAAGAAAGTTATTTTAAAAAGTAAAAAATTAAAGGGAGAACAAGAAATGAAGCTTTATTTAAAGATCCTGTTTATGCTGGCTTTACTGTTCATATTAACTTACAGAATAATAGTTGCAATGAACACGGATAAAATTGATAAGGGAATAAAAGACAGCATGAGGGAAAACTTTTCGGGAAGCATACCCGGCAAGTCAGAGGGGGCAGGTTACAAAGTAACAAGAAACATGATACTGTCGAATTTTATGATGAAGGACAATTCGTTTTCGATGCTGTACTGAAGAATCAAAGGAAAACAAACAAGCTGCAGTATAAAACCGGCAGCAATTAAAAAATCAAAACCTTGTAGTGAGGAGGGAAAACAAAAATGAAAACAATAATATTAACAACAATGATTTTATTTGCAACATCTAACTTTTCGTTTTCACAGCTATTATTGGATAAAACTAATAACACAAACAAAAAAAAAGATATACAGAAAAAATATAATGAGGGAATTAAGAATATAAACAAAACAATAAAAGATTCATCAAACCAAAAATATATTTATAATTTTCAAATGGAAAATGAAAAAAAGGAAATTGAAAAAAAGAAAGAAGACGAATCCGGAAGTAAAAGTAGTATAGATTTAATTGGAAAACTTGTTAGCGGAATAAGGAATGTAAGTCCAAATCCAGAGATTTCTTTAAATGGAGTTTATGATCCGAATGATTTTTTCAGATGCGGAATAAGACTTTTAATTGCTCCAAAAGTAACTGAGGCAGAAAAGAGCGAAGGTGTATCAAATATTTTCATCAATGAAAAAAGTTTGTACTCTTTTAATCTGATAGGCCTGTTTGTTCCGAAATTTACTATACTTGGAGAATACTTAGGAATAAACGGCTTAATCAATTATTCTGGAAAAAATATAAGCAGCATAAGTTCTGATTCAAGTATAGAGCAAAACGAAGATTTCGGTACATTAAATGCAAAAATTGGAGTTGAGATAGCAGTGGTTAAAAATAAAGTATCAATATATTCGAACTTTAATTATTCAAAAGTAGTGACAAATGTAAGAAACTTTAACAGCATGATGAATAATACCAGTTCAGGTGAATGGAATTATTGGGAAGCAGGATTTAAGGGGTTCTTTGATATAAACAGCAATAACTCAAATAATCAAAATCTTTTTGCTGAAATAAAATTCGTATTTGCAAACAGAAATATGAAAACAATAGCTGATACAGAAGATATCCTGTTCCCGGTATTATCTGTTGGATACAGCGGAAGTATTTTAAAGTAATAAAGAAACATAATTAAATTTTTTAATCGGTTCTATACTTCACAACTTCAAACCTAAAAGCAGTTCGCAGCTTAAGATGCGGGCTGCTGACTTACCGGGATGAAGATAATAATAAACAGATATATAAAAATCATTAATAAAATTAAATGAAAGGAAATATGAAACATTTTATAATAGTCTCGGGATTTGTTAGTGCAATAAGGAAATTTAAAAAAATTAAAACAAAAGGAAAACAAAAATGAAAACATTCTTTCAGAAGAAATTATCAACATTTATAGTATTTTTGATAATTTTTTATTTTAATACAAATGCCTCTTCTCAAAGCGGCTGGGTTCCTCAAAACAGCGGTACTCCACAGGATTTGTATGCAGTAAAATTTGTCTCATCTACAATAGGCTGGGCAGTAGGCGATGGAGGAGTAATACTTAAGACAAATAATGGCGGTACAAACTGGATATTACAAAACAGCGGTATATTTTATGCATTACGAGGAGTAAGTTTTATATCAGAAACAACTGGATACTGTTGCGGAGATAACGGAACCATACTTAAAACTACAAACGGCGGTGGAAACTGGATATTTCAAAACACAGGAACCACAACAACTTTTTATTCAATTTATTCCATTTCAGCAGATACTGTTTTAGCTTGTGGTTCTGGATTAGTTTGCAGAACCCAAACCGGAGGACAAAACTGGACTATTTCAAATTTGAGTACTGAAGGTGTTAACTTATCAATTAATTTTAATTCGGGAAGAGGATGGATGGGAGACGATGAAGGATTTATTAAGAGATCACTCAATCGAGGAATTTCATGGAGTACCAGTTACACAATGAATTTTGGACAGTATAACCATATATCTTCTGTTCTCTTCAAGACAAGCTCAACCGGATGGGCTTGCGGATATTACTTGACAGGATCTGTATTTACGGGAGTAATTTTAAAAACAACATCTGGAGGACTGAGCTGGAGTAACAATGTCACCGGAATTTCAAATTTTTTATGGTCTATATCTTTTGCAAATGAAAACACAGGCTGGGTTTCCGGCAGAGGAATAATTCTCAGAACAACTAATGGCGGAGAAAACTGGATCCAACAAAACCCAAATACTAATCAAGATTTAAATTCAATTTGTTTTGTTTCTGAAAATTACGGATGGTCGGTGGGTGATTTTGGTATTATACTTAAGACTGAAAACGGAGGAGTCGGCATTAGGAATATCAATTCAGAGATACCAACTACTTTTTCTTTATCACAGAACTATCCTAACCCGTTTAACCCGGCTACAAAAATCAAATTTGACTTAGTAAAATCCGGACTTGTAAAACTGACAGTTTATGACATACTCGGAAAAGAAGTTGCAACGCTGGTGAATGAAAACCTTTCGGCGGGGAGTTATGAAACGGATTTTGACGGAAGCAATCTGCCAAGCGGGGTTTATTTTTACAGGATAGAAACAAATGAATTTACACAGGCAAAAAAGATGATTTTAAATAAATAAATCCGTAACCCGGATTTTTATTCAATAATATTAAAGAAGGAAATTTAAAACCTCACAGACTAAAGTGCATGAGCTGTGAGGTTTAATTAAACACAGGAAGAACAAAACAATGAAAAACTTATTAATAATAATTGCAGCAATAATGTTTTATACAAATCCGGCAGATGCGCAGTATTCATTTGATATCAGGAGCATATCTCTCGGGAGAACTTCGGCAGCCAATTCATTCAATTCGGGAGCCATGAATCAAAACCCGGCTAATATACAGTTCCAAAAGACAAATGATGATGCTACATTATATCTCAATTTAGTTACAAATCTCGGAATCAGCTTCAACAGTGATTTCGCTTCCGTGGATTTTTACAGGAAGTATTTTGAAAAGGACAAAAACGGGAATGATAAAACGCTGACTCTTCAGGAAAAAGATGAAGTAATGAAAAAAGCAGCCGACGGTTACACGGAAATAGATGCGGGGATAAATTTATTTTCCGCAGTTGTAAACACCGGAATCGGATCGGTTGGGGTCGGGCTTACGGAAAGAGCAGGGTCGAATTTCCTTCTTGATAAAGAATTTCTTGATATTGCATTATACGGATACAGAAATAATCACATCTATGATTTTTCTGAATTAAAAATGGGAGCATACTGGATAAGACAGCTTAATCTGACATACGCGAACACTTATGAAATCCGGAAGACAAACAAATTTATAGATGCAGTAGCGTACGGTATTTCCGTAAAACCGCAATTCGGAATGTACTATCTCGGAACTGGCAGCAACAATTTAATCATCAGGACAAATGATTCAGAAATTGCGCGCGGCAGCGGTAAAATGAATCTTCTTGTTTCAGGAACGGATAAATTTAAAACTGTAAAATCATTCATTGATCCTTCAGGTTTCGGACTGGGATTTGATTTCGGTGTCAATGTACATATAAAGGAAGTTTTAGGTTTGAAGAACCTAAATATTGGATTCAGCATAACCGACATTGGCAGCATTAAATGGAAAAAAAACACTTATGAATATATTTATGACGGTAATTTTGCTGTCACCGACATTACGAGCCAGGGTCAGCTTGATTCTCTCAGGGACAGAATCAAAGGCACAAAAACACGCGCAGGCGAATTTACAACTGTACTTCCAACAACTATAAGGCTTGGAGTGATGTATAAACTTTTCGGGGGACTGAACGGCGATTCGGCATTATCACCCAATGATCTTGAGATTGCAAATTTTTCTGCCGAGCTGATTCAGGGATTGAATAATAATTTCGGATCTTCGACAAATCCGGTATTAGCTTTAGGAGCTGAACTGAATATATTAAATTTTATTACTCCGAGAGCCGGAATTACTATAGGGGGAAGGGATAAATTCACTGTGGGATTCGGCATAGGAATGGATCTGGGTTCATTAGATCTTGACATCGGAACGAACAATATTACGGGATTGATGAACCTGAAAACTGCATCCAGGATGTCCGCAGGAATATGTTTAAAAATTAAAATATGATCTTCTCCTTTTCCAATCGGTTCGGATTTTATTGCCTACAGACGAGAAAATTAGTACGGGAATAACAGAAGCAGCCGGAGAGATCCGGCTGTTTTTTTTATGGTAAAGGATTCCGTACCAATTCTTTAGACTGTGTGATAATTAATTTATGATAGTAACCTTGAAGACTCAAAGACTAAATGACACTGAATGAAGCATAAAGACAAATTAAGACCAATAAGTTCATAACAGAAACGATTTAATTTTAAACATATCCGTAATTAAATTTTGCAGTTGAATTATTTCCTGCTTTCCCTGAGCATCATCACTCCTGCAAAGAGAAAGAAGAACGATGACACGATGAATGTCGCTTCGATGGAAACGAGTTTAAGGATCAGATATCCGATGAACGGCGCGAAGATGCCCCTGACACCGGTCAGGGTTATGTGAACCGCCTGATAGTTCGCTACTTCCATTGCCGGCGCATAATAGATCGAACTGAGATTCCACGAAATTGTTATCCCGCTCATGAAAACTCCGAAGAAGAAGAATGTAATGTACAAAAGCGAATCAGGCGAAAATATGTTTCTGTCAACCGCAAGATATTTTATTGAAAGCATCATCAAAGGATACAGTATCAAGGCCAGGAAAAGGTATCCGCAAAACTTCGTCGGATTTCCCGTTCCGTGAAGCCGTCCCATTACAGGCGTAAACAAAATTGTAGCCGTATAAAACACCAGACCTCTTGCAACGGATATGGAGGAGTAATCCAGATGAAGCGTCTGAACCATGAATATCGGAACCGCCGGACTTGCTATCATAAAAGCCATTCCGTAAAGAAAAAAATATAATTCAAATCTGTAAAACGGCTTATTGTCTCTGGAAATTCTAATGAGATTTCTTACCGGTAAAATTAAAATATCTTTGAACAAAGCGAATGATACATTTCCCGTGAATTTATCGGATGCATTGTGTTCGTTCAGTTTTCCAATGTTTATCATCTTTGCAAGATTTACATAGGCAATGATATCGAACAAACCTGCAACAGGGAAAAGAATTTTGTAAAGTCTGAAGTCAATATCAAGAAGATATCCGAGCAGTGTGGTCACAAGCAGGGTTGTGATAGTCAATAAACTTGATGCATAAGAATAGAGCGAACTTCTTCTTTCGCCCGTGTAATTATGCTTGAACACTGCATTCCATGCCGGCTTTATCAGAGAATCAGAATAACTCATAGCAGCTATGCAGAAAATAAAAAAGACAGGCGTTTCAAATAAGGGAATTATTATCAGGAAAAATCTGCTGAAGACAGCCATAGAAATTATCATCCGTGACTGATTGTTGGAACGGTTAATTATTTCCGGTCCGTATATGGAGAATAAAAAAGCTGAACTTGTCAGAAAGATCAGAAGTGTCACCTGAAAGTCCGAAGCAAGAAGAGATTTTTTCAGAATGACATCCTGAAGCATAAGAATTCCGAACGCCATTCCCGTGAAGACCTGAGAAATAAGATGGAGACGGAATGTTTTCTTTTCGATTGCCTTTACATCGCGGGAAAGAATGTTAATCTCCACGGATCAGATCCCTTTTTCGATTTGATCATGATGAAGTACAACAATAACACCCGGATATTTCTTTTTGATATGAATTTTTGTTTTCTCTGCGCAGTATACAGACCTGTGCTGACCTCCGGTGCAGCCGAATCCGATCATGAGGTCGGTGAAATTTCTTTCGGAATAATTTTCAATTGCATGGTCAATGATATCAAACACATTTTCAAGAAATTTTTTCATTTCTTTCTGGCTGTCAAGAAATTTAATTACCGCTGTGTCATGTCCTGTCAGAGATTTAAATTCCTCTTTTCTTCCCGGATTATAAATGAACCTGCAGTCAAAAATGAATCCGCCGCCGTTGCCGGTATTATCCCTAGGAATGCCGGATTTTTTGTAACTGAAAGAATGTAAACTGATCTTAAGAGGCATTGAAAATTTATTTTGATAATATATTAAACGGATAAGTGAAATTAAGTGGAATAAATTTTTATGAAACAACTTTCCGGAAAGTACTTATAATACCAAAATTATTTGAACACAGAGCCGCAGAGACACAGAGAATTCAGAGCTTTCCGGAACTTTTTGAAATGAACTGATAACTTTTATATTCTTTATCTGCAGTTAATTTTTTGGGTTATAATTTTTTAATCAAAAAAAAAGAGCGGCTGAATTTAACCGCTCCTTTGTGTAGAGATACCGTATGTCTTATATTTACGGTCTTACTCTGTAAGGGAAGCCCATATAAGTGGACGAGAACAATGAAGGTGAATTATCATAAAGCGATTTCCTTGTGTCAGCGCTTAAGAATGCATTGTGCTTACCGTGATTATGATGCGAATAGATCTGAAATGTCTTCTCATAAGTCCTGTCGAAATTCGAACCGTTAGGTGTCTGTGACGTCATTACAAATCTCTCCCTGTGAAAGCCGAATGAATTTCTTGCCCAGTGATATGATACAATGTCTGTATCATTCTGATTGCTTGTTACAAATACTTTTAACCTGACCTGATCATTGCGGCTGAACTCTATCAATCCGTTACCTCCGAAAAGTTTAGACGTAAAGACATTTGAAGTGAAATCCGGTCCGTTAAGCGTGGCAAGCAGATTATTGTTTCTGTAAATTTCAACTTTATTTATGACAATATTGCTTTTGCCTGACTGTGGAGTCTGTGTCTCGCCGTCAACTGCCGTGTACTGATAAACTCTCCAGTTAAATCTCGGATGAGACTTTCTCTGAATCCTTTTAAAAGTCACTAATCTTTTCTGCTGCTGTGAATAGGGCTTCAAAGTCGAATCAAGATTTCCGTTTATGTATCCAACGATTATGAAATTTCCGCTGATGGTTCTTGTGACAGTTACATTCTTGATCGTATCGCCGATCGTTGTGATACTTGTATTGACATTTACTCCCGTTATTCTTCTTCCCCATTTTTTAAGAGAATCAATGGGCGTATCAAAACCGGATCCGTTGTCTTCAACCGGTCCTTCGGAATCAAAATCCAGAACTTCATTTGCAAAGAGATTGTCATCATCATCGGCATCTGTACTAAATGCCGTGTTTATTGCTACCGTAGTCAGATATTCATCATCTGTCATTGATGCCGGTTCCGTAAGATTTTCCTTATCGCAGCCGGACAGGTGAACTGATGCAATAAACATGAACAGTAATATTGCAAAATTAGTAATTTTTATTGCGGGCTTCATAATATTTCCTTTCTGAGAATTATATTGAATTGTATGTTTATTTCTAAGACAAGATATGTATGAAAAAGGTTTAATGATAATACAGGTTAATTAATATGACAACTTTAAGATATAGTCTGAACTTTGTTAATGTATATTCAGAAATTTGAATTATCCCGAAACTTTTATATATAATATCTTGTATTAATACATTAAATTTGAAATTATAAAATAACTCTTCAAACATTATAAACCGATGACACAAATATCCCGATCCATTTATATTGTTCTTCTCTCTTTTCTGATTTCGGTAAATTCAGTTTTATTTTCACAGACAAAACAGATTCTTTCAGACGGAAAATACACTTATGAGACTGTTGACAATGATCCTCTTAAAGCCAGGATTTATACGCTTGAAAACGGACTGAAAGTATATCTTACCGTAAACAAGAATACGCCGAGAATACAGACTTACATTGCTGTTGCAACAGGCAGCAAAAACGATCCGCACGATGCTCAGGGACTTTCACATTATCTTGAACACATGCTTTTTAAAGGTACTGATAAATTCGGAACATCGGATTATGCAAAAGAAAAACCTCTCATTGATACCATCATCTCTTTGTATGAACAGAGGAGAAATACTGCTGATCCCGAAGAAAGAAAAGCAATCTACCATAAGATAGACAGTGTTTCTTTTCTCGCTTCCGATTATGCAATAGCAAATGAATATGATAAGATGATATCTTTCATCGGAGCTCAGGGAACCAATGCTTATACTTCAGTCGAGCAAACCGTTTATGTCAATGATATTCCTTCCAATCAGATCAGATCCTGGCTTGAACTGGAATCAGAAAGGTTCAGAAATCCGGTGATGAGATTGTTCCATACGGAACTTGAAGCAGTTTACGAAGAGAAGAACATGGATATTGACAATGATAACAGCAGGGTCTGGGAAGTGTTTTATGCAAATCTTTTTAAGAATCATACCTATGGAACTCAGACAACTATAGGAACCGTTGAGCAGCTTCAGAACCCTTCCATAAAAAAGATCATAGATTATTATAATGAAAGATACGTTCCGGAAAACATGGCGATTTGCATGTCCGGTGACCTGGATCCTGAAAAAACAATTGCCCTGATAGATGAATATTTCGGCAGGTTTCAGAAAAAAAGTGTTACGGAATTTATTCCTCCCGTTGAAGAGCCGATTCTGAGTCCGGTCGTAAAGGAAGTTTTAGGACCTTCGCAGGAGTTTGTCAGATTCGGTTACAGACTTCCCGGAGCAGGCAGCAGAGAAGCTGACATGCTTGTCATACTTGATCAGATTCTGAGTAACGGAACTGCAGGGCTTATTGATCTTAATCTGAATCAGGATCAGAAAGTAATCGAAGCTTATTCATCTACGGACATCAATAAGGATTACTCTGTTTTCTATCTGGGTGGAAAGCCCCGCGAGGGACAGACTCTTGAAGATGTAAGGGATCTGCTTTTGCAGCAGATCGAATTAGTGAAATCCGGAAGTTTTCCGGACTGGCTTATACCTTCGATCATTTCAAATATGAAACTCAATCAGATCAGAGCTTATGAAAATAATAATCAGAGGGCTGATGCGTTTGTGAGTTCTTTCACTCTCGGCATTCCCTGGGAAAAGTATATTTTCAATGTTGACAGACTGTCGGGGATTACAAAAGATGATATAATGAAATTTGCAAAAGAAAATCTGAATAATAATTATGTGATAGTTTACAAAAAAACTGGAGAAGATCTGACGAAAGTAAAAGTAGAGAAACCGGATATCAGTCCCGTTAAAGTCAACCGCGAAAATCAGTCTGAATTTGTGAGAACTCTTTTGAATGAATCTACCGAAGATATAAAGCCGGTGTTTTTAGATTATAAAAATGAAATCAGAGAATTGAAATTAAAGAATAATGTTCCGGTTTTTTATCTGAGGAATGACGAAAACGATATTTATAATTTATTTTATATCATTGATTTAGGAACTAATCAGAACAGAAAACTCTCACTGGCAATAGATTATCTGGATTATCTCGGAACATCGGAATATACCCCGACACAGTTTAAGGAAGAATTTTACAAATTAGCAAGTTCATACAGTGTAAGCGCATCTGAAGATCAGGTTACCGTAAGTCTTTCCGGCTTATCGGAAAATTTTGATAAATCAGCCGGACTTCTTGAAAAGTTATTCTCAGATCCGAAGGAGAACCGTGAAGCTTTGGATAATCTTATCTCCGATATACTGACAAGGAGGGAAAATGCAAAGCTTTCCAAGAATATTATTCTCAGAAGCGGAATGGTTAATTACGGAAAATACGGGAAAGATAATCCTTTTACTTACAGACTTTCAGAATCAGAATTGAAGAAAATAAAACCGTCTGAGCTGATAAGCATTATCAAAGACATCATGTCCTACAGCCAGCGGGTATTATATTACGGACCAAAACCGCAGGACATTCTTGTGCAGACCCTGAATAACGAACACAGAACACCTGAAGTTTTTAAAAAAGCTTCGGTAAAAAATGAATTCAAAGAGCGCGACATTAAAGAGAATGAAGTTTATGTCGTCAATTATGACATGCAGCAGGCTGAAATAATTATGATGTCAAAAAGCAATCTGTTTGATAAAAACAAAGTTCCTGTAATAGACCTGTATAATCAGTATTTCGACGGAGGAATGCAGTCAATCGTTTTTCAGGAAATGAGAGAGTCAAAAGCTCTTGCGTATTCAGCATTTTCTTCTTACCAGACACCGGTTAAAAAAGACAAACCGAATTATATAATTTCTTATATCGGCACCCAGGCGGACAAACTTCCCGAAGCAATGGCTGGAATGACAGAAATTCTTAACAAAATGCCGGAGTCGGAAAATATCTTTAATAATGCAAAAAATTCTTTACTGAGGCAGATTGAGTCAGACAGAATAACAAAATCGAATATTCTTTATGCATATGAAGCCGCAAAAAAACTCGGACTGGATTATGACCTCAGGAAAAACGTTTACGAAGAAATTCCCCGCCTGACATTTAATGATGTGAAGGATTTTCAGAAAAATTATGTAAGTAATAAAAAATATATTATACTGGTTCTGGGAGATGTCAAAAAATTAGATATGAAAACACTTGAGAAATACGGAAAGGTAAAAGTTCTTTCTTTGAAAGATGTATTCGGATATTAGGATTTGTAAGAAATCAATTTACAACCGTTAAAATTCATAACTGAATTTCATCAGACTGTTTTTATTTAATACAGACAGTTTTATTTTTTCACTGACATCAAAATCATATAACTGTGCATCAACATAAGCATCAATTAAATTCACCACATACAGAATCATGGAATAAATGATGAAATTATCCCTCTGATCCCTGTAAAACTCGCGCAGAGCCTGTAGCTGGGGATCTCCGGAAGGATTTAATTCAGTCTGCGAATTATGAAATAGGTCTCTGTAATCTTTAAATTTATTATTATTCCTGATATATTCGTAAACAAAATATCCTCCGAGTCCGGCAATTACGGGCACTTTCCAGTAAGATTTATTGTAAATTTGTCCCGCTCCGGGAAGAAGCGCAGAATACATCACGGCTTTCCACGGATCTTTTTTCATTTTAAATAAAGGTTTGCCGTCAGATTTTTTTGTTGAAGAATCTGAATTATGATCAATAGCTGAATCATACAATTTAATTTCATTAGATATAAACTGGGGGAAAGATTTCTGTGAGTTAAAGAGCAGGACCAGGAAAACGATAAAAAAAGCACCGGGAAAAATTTTCACGGTGCTCTTAACTGTATTTGTAAGTTTTTTAAAGAATTTCAAATTCTTTATTTTTCCATTGGTGCGGATTCTTCAAGCTTTTTCTTTTCATCCAGCTTTCTCTGGTCGTTAGATTTCTCTTTCATCTGATCACCGGGTGATTTATCCTTTTCTGCAGGCGGCTGATTAGTCTGAACAGGCGGAGTTGAATTTTCCGTCGGAGGAATCGTCTGCGGAGGAAGCTGTTGCTGCTGCTGTCCTGCATTTTTCTGAATCAGTGTTTCATTAACTGTTCCTGTATTTCCGACCATAAGATTAACTGCTATGCAGCCTACCATCAGTATTGCAGCCAGTATGGAAGTTGATTTTGAAAGCAGATCAGATGTTCTTCTGACCCCGAAAGCCATTGTAACGCTTGAACCGCCGATCGGACCGGCAAGTCCGTTTCCTTTTGATGACTGAAGCAAAACTACAGCCATTAACACAATGGAAATTAGAATTAATAAGAAAATTAATAAAGTTATCATAGTATGCAAAGTTACATTTATAAGGTCTGATTTTCAAGTCCTGATTAAGTCTTTTTTGCACATCCGTTCAAAACGTTTAGGGTTAGATAAAAAAGTTAATTATGATTTCTATTAAACCGATTTCCAGTACATTTAAAATTATCCCTTGATCTTAATGAACCAAAGTTTTTCTCTCACAGATGACACATATTTTCACAGATACACATCTATTCTTTTACCAGAGTGTCCAAAAACTGAAAGAAAAATACGGAGTCTAATCTGTGTGTTCTGAGTAATCTCTGAAACCAAGCCTTTTGTTTACACTATGGTTTTTGTTTCGTGAACAAATATTTAACGTTCCGTACGGATGTGCTTTTTTGAGTACGGCATAATTCATATATTGAATCAAAATCACATAAAATGTTAAACATAAAATCTCAGAGATTTCTTATTGCCGCTTCATCCGTAACGGGATTTCTCGGAGTTGCTTTCGGGGCATTCGGTGCGCATATACTGAAACCCGATTTAACTCCGGAAATGATGTCAGTATTTGAAAAAGGTGTTTTTTATCAGTTAATTCATTCAGCTGTATCTCTTGTGATCTCTTTAAACGGATTTGAAAAATTTTACAAATCTGTGCTATTCTTCCTTGGAGGTGTTTTACTTTTTTCGTTTTCACTGTATCTTTATTCGGTTACTTCCTTAAAATTATTTGCAATGATAACTCCTGCCGGTGGAATCTTGTTTCTGGCAGGATGGCTGATGCTGATTTTCAGATATCCAAAAGACAAATGAAATCAGCTTCAAAATTATAAGCAAAGAAACATTTACTCTTTTGTTGGCAGGTTTTTAATTATTGATAAGTTCATCTGCGATTTTCAGTATATGAGCTTTTCTTCTTTCAAGAGAAAAGTTGTCAAGAATCCTTTGTCTTGCCTTTTTTCCTTTGTCTTCCGGCGCATTAAGAGCTTCGTACAGTTTATTAATAATCTCTTCAGTGTTTTTTTTATAAACAATGAAGCCCGTATCCCCTATTACTGCGGGAATGCCGTTAACATCAGAGCCGACAGGAATGCATTCACTCATCATCGCCTCGCAGAGAGAGTTCGGCTGTCCTTCAAACATTGAAAGCTGCGCGAACACCTTTGCTCTCGCATACATTTTTCTCAGATCATCCATCTTTAAAAAACTAAAGGTCTTAATATTGTTTAAATTCTGCCTCTTTAATCTTTCAATCTGACCTGAATTCAGTCCGACAATAACAAATTTAACTTCAGGCATTCTTTCAGCCGCCTTTATCAGTTCATCAAAACCTTTTCTTCTGAATTCGTTTTCATTCGGAGAATTTCCGGCGCTGAGGATAAGTTTTTCTTTGATTACATCATTATCTTTTTTGAAGTAATTTCCGTCGAAACCGGTATAGACTACTTCTATCTTCTTTTCTATTTCAGGAATGTATTGAAGAATTCCGTCTTTCAGATTTTCCTTACCGGGAACATCAGAATAAATGTATTTATTTTCGTTCTTAATCAGTGAATCATCAACTACTAAGATCCTGTCAGCATTCCGGAGACTGTATTCAAGCATAATACTTCTGATTCTTTTTTTAAAAGTATTTTTATTGAAAGCCCCGCAGTCAATTTCAGGAATATTTGTGGCGTCATATCCTCCTACTGCGATTACTGTTCTGACTCTGAAAACTTTTCCGAGAAAAACAGGAATAAACGAGTGATAATCCCCGAACCAAACATAAATAAGTCTGTATTTTTTTATTCTGAATATATGGTGGATGAACTGATTAATCAGAGAAGCGATAATTAAAATATTTTTTTTTGTGTATGAGACGTACAGGTCCACGTCATACTTTTCTTTCAGAATTTTTAAATCATTGAGTATGAATCCGGCGTTTGAAGAATAGTGCTTGACAAACAATACTTTTGGTCCGGGCAATTGAGAAGAATTATATTCTTAAATTTATATTTTTATACCTGCTCTGGCTGAATTATCCAGTCTGTTCATGAAGATTTTAACTTTATTCTCAAAGAAATACTGTTCAACTGCTTCCCGTGCGCCTTTCCAGTAACCGTAATCATCAATGATGAGAAAACCGTTCTTTGACAGCAGAGGATACAGGTGAACAAGTTCGTGATAGGTAGATTCATACCAGTCAGTATCAAGTCTGAGCACGGCAATCTGTCCCGGCAGTGTACCGGGAATTGTGTCTTCCACTTTTCCTTTGACAAAAAACATCATATCTTTCGGATAACCTGTCGAATACAGATTGTTTTTAACTTCATCCAGCGGCGAATAACACCATTCATTAATATTCCCCTTCTGACTTTCTTTCCACTCGGTATCTGCATCTTCATTTTTGTAACTTATGTCTTTTTCAGTCGGCTCGCTCATTCCTTCAAATGTATCATAGAGATAAATTTTCCTGTCAGTTCTTTTCATTTTCATAAGTGTAAGCGCGACCATCATAGTATTACCGCCTTTCCAGACTCCGCATTCCACAAAATCACCGGGAATATTATTTTCAATGACATATTTTGCTGATCTGTAAGTATAATAAAGACTTTCCACCGTTGTCATTGTATGAGGAAGGCATTTTGCCTTCAGCTCAGTAAATTCCTCATCAAAGTCAGGATGCATCAGATCCATCTCAACGGAAAGGTAATAGAATTTTTTGAACAGCTTATATCCGAAATCGCTTTTTAAAATATTCCTTGCTAAATTTTTAATCATGTTCGGTTTATTGTTTCAGATTTATTTCTTTTTTGCAATTACAATATAGTATGCGGAATCCCTTTCCTTTACTCTTTGCGGCGTGATCGCATCTTCGAGCATCATTTTAAACTGATAAAGCAGTGACAGGGGATAATAGATCAGTTTAAGCGGTTTTGCAATTTCTTTTACAAAGGAATGGAAAAAAGTTAATCTCAGCTGTGAAGTAAGGGCAAGCTGTCCGAGAGATGGAATAAAATCAAGAATGTCAAAATCATATTTGCTGATTAATTTTTTCAGACCGTAAGAAGTCCATCTCTGGACATCAACAGGAGCGGAGTGGAACTGCCATGTCCCGTGAGTCGAAAGAATCAGCAATCCCTCCTTTTTCAGAACCCTGCTGCATTCGGAAAGATAAAGATCCACATTCTCAACATGCTCAAGCACCTGAGACGAAAGCACTGCATCGTATTCACCGTCATTTAAAGGAAGCTTTTCATCCGGTTCGATCCTTATATCGGCATGAGGATTATCTCCTACATCCACACCGGTATATTCGTTTTTATAATCATCAAAAATATATTCATAAGGTCTTACTCCGCATCCGTAGTCAAGGATTTTAATTTTTTTGTTTTTATCAAAATAGCCGGGAATGTTTTCTTCCATTTTTTTTCTCAAAAGACCTGACGAATAATAATAAGTGTCCCATACGGGGAGTTTTATAAAATCCCGCGATTGCTTTTTCAACTGTTCTTTTGTTAATCCGGACAATGTTTTCAGTTAAAGATTTTAAATAAGTATTTATTGAAGAATCCTTTTATGCTCTGAATCTCTATCGGTTCAAAGAATTTGAAGAATTTCAGAATCAGGACAGCGCAAAATATCAATAACAATTTAATAATAATATCTAAATAAACATTCTTCTGAGACAACAGGAAAGACAGGTAAACAATAACAGGAAATATTGCCGAAAGCATTGCGATCTTTCCAGTTTCAAACTTAGTAAAAGTAAATTTCCTTGTGAGATAAAATCCTGCAAGTGCCATAAGGACAGAGGACAGAATAGTTACCATTGCAGAAGCATAAATCCCGGCATATCTTATAAAGATAACGTTCGCAGCAAAATTAAATACAAGACAAACTGTGATGATCAGAAGAATAACGTGGGTGTTCTTTTTGTAATAAAAATCAAGCGACGGGAAAGTGAAAAGAGCCAGGAAACAGTTCGCAAAAAGAATATACGGAATGATATTTGCCGAGGACCAGAGCAATTCATTTCTCACAAACAATTTTACGGCATAAGGGATTATGAATGATATAATAACTGAAACAAAGATCATTGCCGTAAATAAATACGTTGATGACTTTGTCATAAATCTTCTGAAATTGTCATCGTTAAGTTTTTTCCAGAAGATCACGTTGATCGCCAGCGTAAACGGCGAAAGTATGAATGCATTTGTTACGCTGCCGATACTGTAGCCGATGGTGTATACTGCAACATCCTGTTTTGAAACATAGTCAGTGAGAATGAATCTGTCCACCGTATTAAGAAGCAGGGACATAAGCATGGCGATCATCAGCGGGAAGGAGAATTTTAGAATGTCTTTTATTTCCGGAAAGTTAAAATCAGGTTTAAGATTTTTCAGAACATAAGGCAGAAATATCAGAAATACAGAAGCAGGTGCGATGAACTTTGCAAGAAAGACATATTCAAAACCGAGATTCAGATAAACTATGAAATAAATCTGCAAAAGCAGATTGATAAGAAGATTCGAGACTGTTATTACGGTATAAAGGACGGGCTTGCTGCTGATCCTTGCGACAGTCATCGGCATTATCAGCAATGACTCAAAGACTGAGATCAGGAAACAGTACAATATCACATTCTCATAACCGGATTCCTTCAGTATGTAAAGCGAGATCTTTTCCGAGAAGATCATTCCGGTCAGAAAAACTAAAACGGAATTTACAATGAACAACAGGAAAAAGTTGAATAATATTTTTCTTCTCTGAGAGTCATTTTCCTTTGAAGCGCAAAAACTTATTATTGCTGTTTCAAATGCGAACATACAAACCGTGAACAGATACTGCCAGAATGATTCAAGGAGATTAATGTTTGCAATTGCTTCCGAAGCGAATTTAGCCGTGTACAGAGGAATAAGAATGAAAGAGATAAGCTTTGCAGCTACTCTGCTTAATCCGTAAACAGCCGACTGGCTTATTGTATGTTTTATGTCTTTAAGCAATGAGTTAAAATATTGACTTTAAATTTCATAAGAAATGAAAGAACATAAAAAATGCAGGACTGAAATGATCCTGCACAATAATTATACGTACGTCTTCTTTTAAATTTTTTATTCAATATACTGATCAGAAAGTCAGAGAAACCGTATCACCGTTTCTGAAATTACCCGTAACATAGTATACACCTTTAATCTCTTTAAGATCCGTATCTGAGGACGCCTTCACGCCTGACGGTTTTGTTTTAAGTTTAAATGTTAATCCCTCTATTTCTGTATCTGCGGGGAGAACTATTTTAAGAACTGTTTCATTATCCGAGTCTTTTACTTCTACAGACAGATCACTTAATTTATTTCTGAATGCAGATACTTCATCAAGTGAAGTCATCCAGCAGTTTCCCGCTTTAAGTGAATCTGTCAGTTTTCTCAGAGGCTGCATAGTTATCTCACTGTAACAGGTGTATTGCGGACTTCCGGAATAGACCATAAGTCCGTTGTTTTTCTGAACATCAAATTTAAAAAAGTCATTTAAATAACCGCTGAACAGCTGAGCATCCTTTTTCTGATCTTCCTCAAAATATTCTTTTACGGTTTCAGACGTTCCGAAAAAATCCTGATCGGTTTTTGCCGCGGGACAAATCTCAAGGATATTAAGACTTTTGTAAAATGAATTCTGTGAAACGGAAATATTATAAGGAAAAACGCATCCTTCAAAACCTGTCAGATGATCAGCGGCAATTGTTGATTCATAATTATATCCGTTCTCATCTGCATAAATAAGACCCCAGAAATTTGTTTTTCCTTTCGGAAATCTCAGGCCGCTGAATTTTCTTCCGTAAAGCTGCTCATTCATAAGAATTTCCCTTACGATCCCTGAATACTCCGTTTCACTCAGATCAATATCGGAAAAGAGACCTGACTGAAGAGTGAGAACTTTGTTCTCTTCAAGAAATTTTCTCCGGTCACTGTTTAATGAAGAATCGATAAAAACCGTTGCCTTCAATTTTTCATTATTCAGAAAATCGGTTAATGTCTTAAACTGTTCCGCCGTCCCTCCGGCATTCATACTGATGCAGAATGCAGAAGTTTTTGCAAACGGCCATGGATTTATTTCATATTCAATGTTTCTAAAACTATTTGCCGAATTCAAAACATACTCATAAAATTTTTCGATCTGTTCAATGCTTGATATACCTCCGGCATTTGACGGATGGAGCAGATAAGTAGAAGAAAAAAAATAAGCTTTGCCTTTTCCGAAATCATTTGAAAAAATGGCGGGATATTTTTCATCACCGCGGATCCATTCGGCAATGACTTTTACTTTATCTGAAATGACTTCAGACGGGACAAGAGCCCATTCGTCTGCGTCGGTTCTTTCCCGGACTGTTCCGTTCCATATCTTTCCGTCTTTTTCCTCTATGCTGAATCCGTGCAAATCTATTTCTTTCATATTAATTCCGAAAACTTCCGCAAGCTTCCAGTTATCCCTGTTAAGATCATTTTTATCATTCACCCTGTCTGTTTCATCCGTAGTATTTCTTCCGATGTTTTCTTCTGCTATAAGAGTGCCGCCGTCTTTTACCCATTTGATTATATTTTCCATTTCATAATCCGAAAGATATGAAAGCGAATATTTCCTGTCACCGTCATTGTAACCCATAGAAGTCGGCATTATCATAACTGAATAACCTGAAAGCACCTTCGGCTTCATCAGCACATCACGGTTATCAAGCCGTACAAAATTCCCGTGTTTGCCGAAAGTCTGCAGGGCAACGATGACACCTTCCGATATTTTTCCCCTCCCTTCATCCACGCCGGAAGTAATGAAAAGAACTCTCGGAATAATTTTCACATCTCCCGAAGATGTTAAAACAGGCAGTTTATTTCCTGATTTTAGCAACCCTGGTATAAAAATATAACCGAGAATTCCTGCGGCTATTACTGAAAATATTATTAATATGCGTTTCAAGATTAATTTCCGGATAAATTTTCTAAAATTATTTCTTCATTCGGCAGTACGTTAATATAAACTTTATTATTTCTCGGATTATAGATACCGTCATTCAGACTGTTGCTGACCTTAATTACTTTCCAGCCGGTTGTAAATTCCAGCGTTAAAGGGACATTGTAAACAGTCTTGTCCAGATCAACTACTGTTTTCACAAGTATTCTGTCATTGTGGTCGGTAATTTCAAGCCTTGAGTTCTCTTTTTGCCTGACATATCTCCCAACTGTGCTGATCGGAGCTATCCAGTGATCTGAATTTCTGGCAATCCTCATTTGTCTTTCAAACATTGCCGGCGTTACTGAATAAGTATTCGTTACATTATGAAATCTCAGAAGATTCATTTCCTTGGAGTCATCCCGAAACAGGTGATGATAATTCAGTATTATCCATTTATCGTATGCGCTGTCAATCTTTTCACTGAAATCCTCCGGAGACGGATTATTTTCATTATAGATTGCATATGTTGCAAGTCTGGAAAAATTAAAATCATTCTTGATATTTGTCTGATCGGTTCCGGTACGTGCAAAAAGATATCCTGCTTTAACGGTCAGAGGAAAAAGAAAAGGCTTTGTTGAAGAATAAGGAAATACAAAAGTATATACAGGATGATTTATATTCTGTTCAATTGTCTTCTTAGAGTTAATCATCATTGACAGGACTTTGTCTTCAGGTACGGTATCAAGCTTTATGTGAAATTCATTATGAGAAGCAATTTCATTTCCGTTTGCAAGAAGTTCCCTTGCCTGTTTCCATCCGAATTTTTCAATTGAAAAATTTCCTTTCTCGGCGGATAGTGAGGGATTTTCACTCATCCACTCAGTTATAAGCGCAAATGTAGCTTTAATGCCGTATTTATCCATTACCGGCACACCCTCCGTGTACTGCGTCATGCTTGCATCATCAAAAGATATTGATATTGCGCCGTGCTTGTTTTCGAACCAGTCAGTTATTCTGAATTCAGGTGAAATCTGTTCCTGAATAGTATCTTCATTGGCTTCAAATGAAGGGAACAATTCCTTAAACATAAAATAAGATTTTTTAAATCTTGTTTTGTACCAGGGAGTCTCCCACTTATTCCATATATAAAATTCACTTTTGTTTTCAGGAATCTGAATTACATTATTATCCTGCTTGTCAGTAATGAACGAATAAATATTAAAACCGTTTGTCTGAGTGCTTTCAATGTCAGCCGTTCCTTCCCTGTCATCAAGCACACTGAGTGATGAAGGATCGCTTACATTAAGCAAATGCCAGGGTATCCTTATTTCAAGAATTTTATCCGCGTCATTCCAGAACCAGTTTGAATTGGAGGTTTCGTATTCACCGCTGTTACCGTAAATTAATGAACTCCTGTCGTATACAATTCTTTGTGTTTTAAAACCTTCAAGAGATTCTCTTTCCCTGTTGCTTAACAAAATCTGTCTTACAAATTTCCCGTCCCTGTTTTCCTTTGATGCATACACAGGAACATAATCATTGTAAATATCCGAGTAAACCGAATATTTTTCGTCCACGAGGATCTCAGCGCTGTCTTTGTTTATAAAATTAATTAAAAACTCAGCTCCCCTGTCAAGGTCTTTATCCAGAAACGGAAGCTTGTGATCTCCTTTTTTCCTGTCATAGGTATCTATGGCAATATGAATGCTGCTTTTGTTAAAATCAAATTCCGGCAGTTTATACTTCATGTAATAATATTCAGCATCGGAAGAAGCGGATAAATTAATTTTGCCTTTTCCTGAAATATTCTCTTTGCTGTTCCAGTCATTTTCAAGACCGTCGATTGTTTTGCTTCTCTGCTCTACAGCCAGCACTCCGAAATTCTGTTCGGGATTTTCCATGTTGTGCCATAATTTTCTTCTTTCAGCCGGAACTTCAAAATCGATCACAAGCCAGTTGAATTTAAACCATTCATCCATCCACTCAAAGTAAACTGCTCCTCCGCAGTCCGTGTTATATATATCTTCCGTAAGAATCCTGTTGACTTCTGCCTGATCTTCTTCACTGTGTCCTCCCTGATGAAATCCGAAAGGACTGTAATGGCTGTTTCCTCTGCTTGACGGGACTCCGTATTCAGTTATCAGCAGCGGCATTCCGGTACAATTTTTTTTAAGATCTCTGAGATATCCGAAATAATTATCTTTCATACCCGCTGCATTCACGGCGGATGAATATTCTTTATCGAGATAAATAAAATCAGGATAATACGGATAAGCGTGATATGAAGCGAAGATTCCGGCTTTGAATAAATTTGTGGAATAAAACTTTCTGAAATCTATTGATTCAATGTCATTGTCATATTCCCTCACTTTTTTATTTTCAATGAATTCGGAGTTGTGATACATCTGATCTGTAGGAAGCCAGTTAACAAATGAGACAGGACGCTGAACTTCATAGATCTGAGTTTCATAATGAACCGTAAAGTCCATCATACCTGCAAGCCATACCTCCATAGGATTTCCTTTGGGAAGAGAAATAAAACTTCCGTTAAAATTCAGGCGAGATCTGTTTTTTTTATTTGTCGTGGTAACGGTAACAGGTTCCCATTCCCTTCCCAGAAGTATAGCTATTGTATATTTGGATATGTCTCTTGAATAAATTCCCGAAGCATGTCCTCGTCTTTCACTGATCAGGGCTTTGCCGTGAATAACATCAATGACATCTTTAATTTCATTCTGAAATCTGTCCGAATAATCTTCTTCAAAATAATTATTACTGTCAGTCTCATCCGCCCAGACACCCTGCATAAGATACAGAGGTCTGTTATTGTTTTCCAGATTGTACTGAGCAAATGCCTCGTAAAATTCCGGCGGAAGGATCGTGTAAGTTCTGACAGTATTGGAATTCATCGCTGCTATTTTCTTCAGCCAGTCCAAATAAACATCGTAGGTAGCTCTGAACTCAGAAGGATAACTTCCGGGAACTGCAACTCCAAGGTTCACCCCTTTCAGAAAGTGCTGTTTCCACTCCAGCACCTGCTCGCCAACTCTGATCTTTTTTTCCAGGACGGAAAAGTACTTTTTGCCCGTTTTAAAAAGATGAACGGAGTTGTCAGCTTTTTCTTTCAAAAGAGATGCGCTGATATCGGGAATAAGTTTTTTCTTTTCTCCTCCGACATTAATTCTGACAATTCTCTGTGCACGTATAGAATCTTCAAACTGCATCATTTTATAAACAGTAAATCCAAGCAGGAATACAAATGAAAGTATTATTAAAAATTTCAGTTTTGAAGAAAAAATAAAAGACCCGGATGATGTTTGCATAAAATTTTATATGAATCTGTTTATCTGTCGCGATAATATTAAAAAATCTTTGATAAATTCAAAAAGGCATTAAAATTCGAATAATAAGGATCATCATATCTTCCGAATCCTACTGATGCAGAAAATCCGTTATTTTCATAACCGAACTCAGTATCAGTATCCCATATAAATACATTTTCATTATCCACTCTAGCACCTCCGCTGAGATACAGATAAAATTTGCCTGCGGGTTTGTATAAATTTGCAAATGCGCCTGTAAG
>JAFDZQ010000025.1 GCA_018266895.1 Bacteroidota bacterium | reverse complement strand
GGCACGAAGACTCTAAGAAAAAAGTTTTAAAAACAGCAATCTTAGTGCCTTTGTGTCTTTTTGGTAAATTTTTTTTACTGGATTTCAGACACTCTCCTTGCCTCGAGTCAGACATTCGCCCGCTTTCAGAGAGGTAAACCGAAGGCGGGCAGGGCGGGGTTGCTTCTAACAGCTTACATTTTATTCAATTTTTTAAAAGAAATAAAATTTATTACAAAAATAAATTAATTTGGATAACCCGCCTGTGAGAAATTGCCGCTAAGAAATTCTGAGCAATTGCGTTAAGCAAAAANNAAATTTTTGCAGCAATTGCGAAAGAATTTCAGGCAATTTATCACCAGCGGGCGATTTTTCTTTGGTTCTTTCTTTTGATCGATCAAAAGAAAGAACAAATCTGAAATTTTTAATTAATTTTTATTAAACGTTTTGGACGGATATTATATTCATTGTATACACAAGACCAAATAAGAATTGATTTCAAAAATGAAAATGGTTAAGTTAATTTCACAAAAATATAAAATTCCCTTATAAAATGAACAAAGCAAGTAAAACTATACAAATTGTAATACTTTTGTTTGCATTATCGGTTACTGTAAATGCATATGCAGGAAAAAACAGAACTCCTTCTGACTCTCCGGAAAAATATTCGAAGGTAAAAATATTCGCAGAAAATGAATCTGACATAAAGAAGATCAATGACAACGGATTATTGTTAGACCATGCCGAAGTAATCGCAGGTGAATACATTGAAACCTGGCTTTCGGAATCTGAAATAAAAATGCTGAAAAGGTCCGGAATTTCATATCAGATTACAATTGATGACTGGATGAGATATTACAATGCTCTTCCGAAAATGACTGCACGGGAGATAAGCGATGCAATACAGAATTCAATAGATGAATATAATGTGAGTCATTCGATATACGGAAGCATGGGCGGATATCTGATTTTCAGTGAAGTTGTGAATAAACTTGATTCAATGAGAATAGAATACCCGAATCTGATCTCGGAAAAGTTTTCTATCGGCAACAGTGTTGAAAACAGGGCGATGTGGACTGTAAGAATGTCGAACAGTCCGGATGCTCCGACAGGAAGACCGGAAATATGGTTCCACGCGCTCATTCATGCAAGAGAGCCGATGAGCATGGAACAGAGTCTTTATTTCATGTACTGGCTGATGGAGAATTACAATATTGATGCGGTTGCTACATACATCTTACGAAACAGAGAACTTTATTTCACTCCTGTATTTAATCCTGACGGTTATGAATATAACAGAAGCACAAATCCGACCGGAGGCGGAATGTGGAGAAAAAACAGAAAGCTTAATTCAGGTACGACTTACGGGATAGACCTTAACAGAAATTTCGGTACTTATGCATTCTGGAATTCAACAAATAACGGTTCTTCTACTGTTCCTTCCAGCGATACATACAGGGGATTATCTCCTTTTTCCGAACCAGAAACTCAGAATGCAAGAGACTTTGTGATTTCACGGAATTTTAAGGGCGCATTAAGTTATCATACATACGGTAATTATCTTATCAGACCCTGGGGTTATGTTGATGCTCCGACTCCGGATGAAAATATATTCCAGAGCTTTTCACAGGATATGGTGCTTAACAATCACTTCACACTCGGAAGGTCAAATCAGACAGTTAATTACGGAGTAAGAGGCGTGACAGATGACTGGTATTATTTTGATTCAGCTCATGCAAAGATGATTGCAATGACACCGGAGGTTGGAACAAGCACTGACGGATTCTGGCCTCTGCAGTCCAGAATACTTCCGCTGGCAAAACTGACAGTTTCACAGAATATATATTTTGCACTTGCCTGTGGTGCTTATGTTGCCCCTGCAAAAACTTCTCTCAACAAAGAGTATTATCAGCCGGGCGAATCAGGAAATTTCAAAGTAAGTTTTAAGAATAAAGGGCTTCTGAACGCACAGAATGTAAAAATAGAACTGACATCGCAGAGTCCGTTAGTAAGCATACAGACAAATTCCTTTTCTTATCCGAATATAAATTCATTTGTATCGGACAGCGCGCAGTTCAATTTTTCCGTTGCTGCAAACGCTGTTTTAAATTCGGCAGTAAAGACTACTCTGAAAGTAAAACAGAATGATACTAACACTGTCTATATTCAGGATGTATATGTTGCCGTAGGCGGAGGCAATGTCCTGCTTTCAGACAGCGCCGAAAACGGGATTTCAAGATGGACGGCTGCAGGAGGATGGGGACTCACTACTTCGCAGTATTATTCTCCGTCAAATTCGTTTACAGACAGTCCGACAGGAAATTATTCAAATAATACGACAAGATCTCTTACGCTTACCACACCAATAAATGTAACGGCAACGCCTGTTTTAATGCTGAGTTTCTGGTACAAGCATACTATTGATACTCTTGACAATGCTTATGTTGATGTTTCAAACGACAACGGCTCAACCTGGCAGTCGGCAAAATTTTATAATAAAACTGCGGGTGAATGGACAAGAGAAATACTTGATATTTCTTCCTTAGCAGCCGGTTCGGCAAATCTGAAAATCAGATTTTCACTGATAAGCAACGGGAGTATTGTAGCGGACGGCATTTATATAGATAACATAAAACTGACGGGCTATAATGCTGTTACGACAGGGATAATTTCAGGTAATGAATCGCCTTCAAAATTCTCTTTGTCTCAGAATTATCCTAATCCGTTTAATCCGAATACACAGATAAATTATACAATTTCCATAGCCGGACAGGTAACGCTGAAAATTTTTGATATACTCGGAAAAGAAGTTGCAACGCTTGTTAATGAAAAACAGAATCCGGGAACATATTCACTGAATTTTGACGGAAGCAATATGTCAAGCGGACTTTATTATTACAGACTTGAAAGCGGTGATTATTCAGATACGAGGAAAATGATGCTGATCCGGTAAAAAAATATTGAAGAATTTATATAACCTGCAGTGTTTTATTTTGCTGCAGGTTTTTTTATTATATTACTCGAATCTGAAAAAACGGTTTAAGAATTAAAATTAAAGCTCAAATAAACTTCCGGATTTTATAAAACACAGAAACCCCGAGACACAGAATTGCTTTCTATTCCTCAGTCTCGTTTATAATTTTATTTGCAAGATCAAAATCAAATCCTCTGGAGATAAGGTAGCTGAATGATTTTTTTTTCTTTTCGACAGCAGATTTGTTTTTTAATCTAACGGAATATTTTTTAATAAGCTTTCTTGCGGCGGTAAGTTCGGATTCTTCGTCATAATTTTCTTCAATTATCTTATCAGCTGTTTCCCTGTCAATGCCTTTCTCACCGAGTTTTAGCTTTATGAGTCTTCTGCCAGCGGGTTTGGTGGATATCAGATTATCAAGATACAATTTTGCATACGAACTGTCATCCAGATACTTTTGTTCGGTCAGAAGTTTAAGGATCTCCTCAATGATATTTTCTGAAATTTTCCTTTCCTTCAGCTTCTTAATGATCTCCTTTCTGCTTCTGGCTTTATATGCAAGGAAAGCATAAGCAATGTATTTTCCGAAACTGAATTCATCATATTCCCTGATTTCCCTGATTTTATCTTCTGAAAGTTCATCATTTGTCCGGAGTCCGTATTTCAGTATAGTATCGTCATAGAGCCCGAAAGCAAAATTCCCGTCAAGAAAAAGATTATACCTTTTCTTCTGCTTTTTCTGTTTCTGAATTCCGGTGATTTTCATTTCAATATATAAAATAAAAAAACTGCCGGTGTAAAACATCAGCAGTTTTCAGGTTCATTTAAAAATAATATTTATTTTTTCTTTGAAGCGGAGTCTTCTTTTTTAGATTCTTTTTCTTCGGCTGCGTTATCCTGTTCGTCAGCAGTCATGCCGATAACAGCTTTGACTTCCTTGTAAAGTTTTTTCAGAAGTTCCTTGTCTTCCGTCAGAACTTTCTTCACCCCTTCTCTGCCCTGCATTCTGTTTTCGCCGTACTGAAACCATGCGCCGGCTTTTTTAATGATCTCTTTGTTCACTGCAAGGTCAACAAGATCTCCGAGTTTTGAAATTCCTTCATTGTACATTATATCAAATTCCACTTCCTTAAATGGCGGAGCTACTTTGTTCTTTACTATTTTCACTTTAGTCCTGTTGCCTATGACTTCAGTACCGTCCTTAATTGCTGCGATCCTTCTTATATCCATTCTGATCGAAGCATAAAATTTCAGAGCTTTACCGCCTGTAGTAGTTTCCGGACTTCCGAACATAACTCCAATCTTTTCCCTGAGCTGATTTGTAAATATCAGCACTACATTTGATTTCGAAACAGCAGCAGTAAGTTTTCTTAATGCCTGCGACATAAGCCGGGCCTGCATACCCATTACTGAATCTCCCATTTCCCCTTCTATTTCCGCTCTCGGAGTGAGCGCTGCAACCGAATCCACAACTATCACATCAAGCGAGTTGCTTCTGACGAGAGTTTCGCAGATCTCAAGCGCCTGCTCACCGTATTCCGGCTGTGAGATAAGAAGATTATTTACATCAACACCGAGCTTCTGTGCATATCCGGTATCAAGAGCGTGTTCTGTGTCAATGAAAGCTGCGAGTCCGCCGGTTTTCTGGGCTTCGGCTATAATGTGAAGACTGAGAGTTGTTTTTCCTGATGATTCAGGACCGTAAATTTCGATTATCCTTCCTCT
>JAFDZQ010000024.1 GCA_018266895.1 Bacteroidota bacterium | reverse complement strand
ACTTCAGTTAATAATTAATAATTAGAAATTGAAAATGCCATTGACTATATGAATAAATGTTCATATATTTGTATAACTAATTAAATAAAATGCCGAAAACATCAGTTCGCTTAAGCGCAGAAGAGATAAACAGAGTAGCGGAGATCCTGAAAACGATCGGACATCCTGTCAGACTTCACATACTTGAAGCCCTTGAAGAGAAGGAACCGCTTTCAGTTTCGGAGATACAGGAAAAAATAGAATCAGATACAGAGCAATCGTTGCTGTCGCATCATCTTATAAAAATGAAAGACCGTGGGATTCTTAAATGTGAAAAGCAGGGAATGAATGTTATGTACAGACTTGAAGACAGAAAGATTCTTAAAATATTCGAATGCATGGAATCCTGCAGTTTATTCAACAACAAAAACCACCGGATATGAACGAAATTATCGGCTACGCCCTTTCTATAATTATAGGAATATCCCTTGGTTTGATCGGCGGAGGAGGTTCAATACTGACTGTTCCGATACTGGTTTATGTGTTCGGTCTCGGCCCGGAGATATCGACATCATATTCTTTATTCATAGTAGGTCTGACTGCTCTTGCGGGATCTTTCAATTATTACAGAAACGGACTTGTAAATTTAAAAGCAGTCCTTATATTCTCCGTTCCTTCATTAATTGCCGTATTTCTGACAAGAAAGTTTATAATGCCGGCATTGCCGGATGTGATCCTGACATTAGGAAGTTTCCGGTATTCAAAACCCATGTTCATAATGACTGTTTTCGCCGCTCTGATGATAGCAGCATCAGTTTCGATGATAAAAAAAAGCAAGATTCCGGACCCTTCAAAAATGAAACCCGGACATCATTATACTCTGATTTTTCTGGAAGGAATAGTTGTCGGAATGCTTACCGGATTTGTCGGCGCGGGAGGAGGATTCCTTATAATACCGGCACTAGTTCTCTTAGCCGGACTTCCGATGAAAGAAGCCGTTGGAACTTCACTGCTCATCATAGCGATAAAGTCTCTTATCGGATTCACCGGCGATATAAGCGCAGGAGTGAATATTGACTGGATATTTCTTGCCGTAATATCGGTGTTTACCATTGCCGGTATTATTACCGGAAGCACTCTTGCAAAGAAGATCCACGGCGACAAACTCAAACCGGCATTCGGATGGTTTGTACTTGCAATGGGAATTTATATAATGCTGAGGGAAACAGTGTTTAAAGGATGAAAATTGAATTCCCAGTAAACATTAAAAATTATTAACATGAGTGTGAAAATCCCGGACCGCCTTTCGGATGTTCTGAAGAAGAATACATGAACTTGTTCAATAAAATTTTTTAATATAAATGTACCTTAAAGTAATTTATTTGCACAAAGAATCGGCAAGAAAGTTTTTATAAATCTAACATAAAAAACTACATGACATACATTGGAATTTTAATCGGGGGAGTGGCGGGATTTCTTTACTGGAAATTTATCGGATGCACATCAGGAACATGTCCCATCACTTCAAACAAATTCATCTCCGTCATCTACGGAGCGCTGCTCGGATCTTTGCTTCTCTCAACAGTTGCCGGATCAGCTACAAAGAAGGGATTTTTCAGTAAGTTTTGGGGAAGTGATTCTTCGGCAGCATACAGGAACATTAATTCGGAAGAAATAAAGACAATGGCAAATGACTCTGATTATATTGTTATTGACGTAAGGACTCCGGACGAATGGAAGAGCGGATATATACCGGGAACTGACAAGTTCATTGATTTTCACTCATCTGATTTTGAAGATCAGATAAGCGGACTTGATAATTCAAAGAACTATGTGATATATTGCAGAAGCGGCAACAGAAGCGCAAAAGCCTGTGAAATTATGAGCAAAAAAGGATTTCCAAACCTTTATAATCTTTCAGGAGGCATAAATAAATATGACGGGGAAATAAAAAAAGATTAAGACAATTTTAAAATAAATCAAACATAAAAAATGAAAGTTGAACAAATTTATACGGGCTGTCTTGCTCAGGGAGCATATTATATTACAAGCAAAGAAGAAGCCGCAATAATTGATCCCCTGAGAGAGATCAAACCTTATCTCGAAAGAGCAAAGAAGGACGGGGTAAAGATCAGGTACATTTTCGAAACTCATTTCCACGCCGATTTTGTGAGCGGCCATGTTGATCTTGCCAAAGCTACAGGAGCTGAAATAATTTACGGTCCGGGCGCTCAGCCATCTTTTAAATGTACAGTTGCAAAGGACGGGGAAGAGTTCAAACTAGGTGATGTGACTTTTAAAGTCCTTCATACTCCAGGACATACAATGGAGAGTTCCTGTTTCCTCCTTAAGGACAAAGACGGCAAGGATACGGCGCTTTTTACCGGGGATACTCTGTTCATCGGTGATGTGGGCAGACCTGATCTTGCGCAGAAAGCCGCAGATATGACGCAGGAACAGCTGGCAGCTACTCTGTATCATTCTCTCCGGGATAAAGTTATGACGATTGCTGATGATGTAACCGTTTACCCCGCTCACGGAGCAGGAAGCGCCTGCGGAAAGAATATGAGCAAGGAAACTATTTCTTCTATTGGCGAACAGAAAAAAATGAATTACGCATTGAGAGCGGATATGACTGAGGAAGAATTTGTAAAAGAAGTTACGGACGGTCTGCTTCCTCCGCCTGCTTATTTTCCCGTAAATGTCGCCATGAATAAAATGGGTTATGAGAATATAGATACTGTAATGGAGAGGGGACTGAAAGAACTGAGTGCGGACGAATTTGAAACAGCGGCAAATGAAACGGAAGCTTTAATGCTTGATTCAAGAATTGATTCGCTTTTCAGCAAAGGATTCATACCAAACAGCATAAATATTTCACTCGACGGTCAGTTCGCACCCTGGGTAGGTGCTTTGATTCCCGATGCAAAGCAGCAATTGCTTCTTATTACAGAACCCGGAAGAGAAGAAGAAACTGTAATGCGGTTAGCGAGAGTCGGGTATGATAATGTTATTGGTTATCTCAAAGGAGGATTTGATGAATGGATTAAAGCAGGTAAAGAGGCAGATACAATTAACAGGATCTCTCCTTCGGAATTTGAAAAGACATACAAAAAAAATGATTCTGAAACTGTTATAGATGTCAGAAGACCGGGTGAATACGACTCGGAGCATGTAGAAGGAGCAGTTAACATTCCGCTTGATTTCATTAATGAAAATCTCGCTGAATTTCCAAAGGATAAAAATTTCATTATTCATTGCGGCGGAGGATACAGAAGCATGACAGCAGCTTCAATTCTGAAATCCAGAGGTTGGGATAACTTCCGGGAAGTCGAAGGCGGATTTGATAAAATTAAACTTACCGGAGTACCGTTAACAAATTTTGTATGTGCATCAAAAAAAGTATAATTATACGGAACCGGGTATTTACAAATGATAAATTAAATTAATTAAATGCTTGAACTTATTAAACAACCATGGCACTGGGCTGTAAGCGGAACGGTAATCGGACTGATAGTGCCGCTGCTGCTTATACTGGGTAACAAGAAATTCGGGATATCATCATCTTTCAGGCATGTATGCGCAGCCTGTTTTTCAGGAAACATAAAATTCTTTAAGTATGACTGGAAAAAAGAAGTCTGGAACTGGTTTTTCGTTGCAGGGATTTTAATCGGAGCTTATATCGCTTCGGCTTTTTTGACAAACCCAGGCGAAACTATAAAGATTGATCCGGGGACAATCGAAACATTGAAAAGTTACGGAATAAAAGATTTTACAAATCTTCTCCCTGCAGATCTTTTTAACTGGGGTAATTTGTTTTCTCTGAAAGGTCTCATATTCTTCGTCTTCGGAGGATTGATGATCGGTTTCGGTACAAGATACGCCGGCGGATGCACTTCCGGTCATTCTATCATGGGTCTGGCAAATCTGCAGAAAGCTTCACTTGTGGCGACAGTATTTTTTATGGCAGGAGGATTCTTCTCAGCCAACATTCTTATTCCTTTAATCTTTAAACTTATACAGTAATGACATTCAATGATCACATAGAGACACAGGAAGAAATTGAGATCCGCCATCAGGATACTTTATGTACTAATGAATCTAAACTAATTCATCCGTGGTGGTATAATCTGAAATATACACTGGTGGGAATTATATTCGGAATAGTATTCGTAAAAGCCGAGATCATAAGCTGGTTCAGAATACAGGAAATGTTTCAGCTTACTTCATTTTTCATGTATGGCGTTATCGGAACTGCGGTGATTGTAGGCGCTGTATCCGTATTCATTGTAAAAAAACTTGAAATGAAGAGTATCTACGGCGAGAAGATCACATTCGAGGATAAAGAATTGAATAAAGGACAGATTTACGGAGCACTGATATTCGGTATCGGATGGGCTATCGCCGGTGCCTGCCCCGGACCTCTGTTTGCGCAGGCGGGAAGCGGGTTTAGTATAGTAATAATAACAATTGTTTCAGCAATAGCCGGAACCTGGATTTACGGTAAGTTCAGGGATAAACTTCCGCACTGATATAAATGAATTATATCCATATTAATTTTGTAAATTCCTCAAAGAAAATTTTTTTTCTTCACACCTTTTTTCTTAATAACCTTGTGCTATTATTGCTATAACAGTAAATAAGTTCTGCTGAGATTCCGGATTTGTATACTTTATTTTGTATTTTGGATTAAAGCCGTAATGTGTAATTTAAATTAAGAATTTTGAAACTTTAATCTTTTAACTTTTTTCTAACAGTTATTTATTGATTATCGTTAGATTATTAATTTTCAAACTGATGAAATTAATTAAAAAATATTTTATCCAAAATATCATGAAAAATTCAAACCTTTTTACACTTATCAAATCATCTCTAAGATTTATTCCTTATTTAACTTTATTCATTTTTACATTTGTCTTTTTTTCGAATTCAGCATACTCAGAAAAAACAGAACTCTCCGGCGCACAGCCGAAGTATTCTGAAGTCAGGATTTATGCTGTCAGCGAAACTGATTTTAAAAGAATGACAGAAGCAGGTCTGATAATTGACCATGCAATAAGGAAACCCGGTAAATTTCTTGACGCCTGGCTGTCGGATTATGAATTAAATTTATTAAGAAATACGGGCATACCTTTTGAAATCCTGATTGATGACTGGGACAAGTATTATAAAGACAGACAGAAGATGACTCAGCCGGAAATAGACAAACAGATGAAAAATGCAAAAGAGACCGACAATGTTTCCCATTCTATCTATGGAACGATGGGCGGATATCTGAAATACAGCGAAGTAGCTGCAAAACTTGATTCCATGAGAATGGAATACCCGCAGTTTATCTCTGTAAAATTTTCTGTCGGAAGTACATATCAGGGGAGATCAATGTGGGCTGTCAGAGTAACAAAAAATCCCGATGCGCCAACGGGCAGACCAGAAGTATTTTATAATGCCCTTGTCCATGCACGTGAACCGGAAAGCATGGAAACACAAATGTATTATTTCTACTGGCTCTTTGAAAATTACGGTACGGATCCTGTGGCGACATATATTTTAAACAACCGTGAAATTTACTGGATGCCGGTTTTCAATGTCGACGGATATGTTTATAATGAAACAACAAATCCTAACGGCGGCGGAATGTGGAGATGCAACAGACACGGTAACGGAAGCTGCGGCTGGGTCGACCTTAACAGAAATTTCGGAATATATCAGTTCTGGAATTCCTCCAACGGCGGTTCAAGCACGGATTCCTGTTCAGGCGGACAAAATACTTACAGGGGAAAATCTCCCTTCTCTGAAATTGAAACACAAAACTATATGAATTTTGTGAATTCAAGAAACTTCAGCACTGCTTTTAATGCGCATACTTACGGTAATTATCTTATCAAGCCATGGGCATGGAGTGACCCTCTGACTACGCCGGATGATTATAAGTTCAATCAGTTCCTAAGCGATATGAGCGCTACAAATAACTATACTACGGGAACTCCTTCCCAGACAGTAGGATATACTGTTCGGGGCGGAACGGATGACTGGTGCTATAATGACTCCGCTCATGCTGATCATCACATATTCGGCATTACACCTGAGACAGGCAATAGTTTCTGGCCGGCACAAAGTGAAATCATACCGCTTGCTCAGAATATGCTTTTTTCAAATCAGTATATGTCCCTTATAGCCGGACCTTATGTAAATCCTGTTTCAAAGAACTTTAATCAGTTAACATATAACGCAGGTGAATCGGGAAATCTTAAAGTCCTATTCAAAAATAAAGGACTGCAGAACGCTGCAAACGTTAAAATCACTCTTACGCCTGCCAGCTCAAATCTCACAATACCCGTTCAGCAGTATTCTTATCCTGTTTTAAACTCCTTTGCTGCTGACAGCACTGTTTTTAATTTTACGATCGGAGACAATGTTCCTGTCAATACTGCTCTTGCAGCCAATCTTAAGATTTCGATCGACACTGCGGCTGTATTCTCGGAAAAAGTATATATCCTTATCGGAACAGGCAGCTTAGCGGTAAATGATAATGCTGAAGGTACTTTCAGTAACTGGGTAACCAATCTCACGTGGGGAATTACTACCGCCCAGTCAAATTCTCCTACGCATTCATTTACGGACAGCCCTTCAGGTCAGTATGGCAATAATACAAATAATTCAATGACTTTAGCAAATGCAGTAAGTATAACAGCTTCTTCAGTAGTTAAACTTAATTTTTTCCATAAATATACAGTAGAGCAGAATTATGATTTCTGTAATGTTGAAGTTTCAAATTCAGTAGATACTTCCTGGAAAAAAATTAAATCTTATACCGGAACTCTTGCGGGCTGGACTTCAGAATCATTTGATATTACTCAGTATGTTACCGGAGCAACGCAGATTAAGGTAAGATTCAGATTAACAAGCGATGGAAGCGTCACAAATGACGGCTGGTATGTTGACGATGTAAAACTCATTACTTACAATGTCGGTCCGCTGGCAATCAATCCGAATGAACAAATTCCTGAAGCATATTCATTACAGCAGAATTATCCTAATCCGTTCAATCCCGTAACGGTTATAAATTATCAACTGGCTGCTAGCGGTTTTGTCGAAATTAAGATTTATGATGTATTAGGGAATGAAGTTAAAACTCTTGTAAATCAGAAACAGAATGCAGGAAGTCACTCGGTTGATTTCGACGGAAGCGGTCTTCCAAGCGGTGTTTATTTTTACAGAATAAATGCAGGTGAATTCAGGGAGTCAAAATCGATGATGCTGCTGAAGTAGTATTTGGAATTTCGGATTTGGGATTTGGAATTTGGGATTTGGAATTTCGGATTTGGGATTTATTGATTTTAGATTTATTTAAAAACCCTTGAATTAAATTCATAATTTTTAATTCTTAATTTTTAATTCTTAATTCATAATTCTTAATTCATAATTCTTAATTCTTAATTCGCCCGCCTTTCCTTGCTCCTCCTTGCGCTTCAGGGCAGGAGCGAGGCAGGAAACTTGTAACTTGTAACTTGAAACTTGAAACTTGAAACTTGTAACTTGAAACTTGTAACTTACAAACTCAATTCATCCAGTTTTTCAATCAGCCAGTACTTATTTACTACAACATCTCCGGGCAGAGAGTTTTTAATAAAACCAATTTCAGATTTATCATCTGACTCTCTTATTTTGAATAAAGAATTTGTGTAGTTAAGGAATTTCATATTGCTTTGTTTATAGCTTTCCGATACCGACTTGTTTTTTGCAAGAAAATGTCTGTATGAGTCATTTAAATACAGAAACATATTGTAGTCATTTTTTTCGTAGCTTAAAATTATCTGAAGATTACGGAGAAAAAATTTCATCTGAAAACTGTCAATGCTTATCTTATTTGAGCATTCAAGAGACTTGTCATATTCATTTTTTGAATAATACAGATATGCAAGACTGAACTGATAAAAGTTATCTCTGAACTTTTTATCAGTTAAAGGAAGGAAATCCTTTATCAATCGTTCAATAAAATGATATTCCTTTAAATATCCGGAAGTCTTGACCGCAAGAATATACAGAGAAGGAATTACTTTTCCGTCTTCGCTCGTAAAAATATTTTTTTCAGCCATATGATAAATTATATCATATAATTCTCTGTTCTTATTTATATTCGACACATCCTTGCAGTTATCAAGAGCGCTTCCAAGACTCGCATAAAGCCCTCTCATGGCAGATTCTGAAATGTATCTGTCATTTTCAAAAAGAGCATTCTTAAATTCAAAATAAATATCTATGCTTTGAGGATTCAGATAACATTTCATCAACCGGAAAAATATTATTGCTGTCTTGTAATTCTTGTCCTGACCGGCGCTGTAAGTTTCCAGAAATTTGTCTAATTCCTTATTTGTAAATACTGCCTTTGAAAACAGCCGGATGAATTCATTATCCGGAACTTCATTATGTTCCGATTCTTCAACATACACATTATTGAAATTAATACTGAATTTTGACATAAAATCAAATATCATTAACTCTGCAATACCTGTTGAAAAGAGTTTGGAACGGATTTTCGGATTGAAAGTCTCAACAACAAATCTGTATTTCTTCAGTTCAGTGTAATCTTCAAAGTATCCGTAATAAAATTTAGAAGATTTTAAAAAATTCTTTTCAAAAGAATTGTATTTGTTTAGGAATATTGCCTCAAGATGTTTATCGCTAAGTTTACTGAGCAGATTCTTCATCCGCTGCATTTCATCTGAATTAAGAACTTCAACTTCAAGAAACCTCTCTGCTAATTTTGTAATGTCATAAATGATATTTTTGATAATGCCGTAATTGTATTTCTTATCCGGAAACAATTTCTTCCATAATTCTTCCTTATCGAGCAGTTTATGATCGAATTCCGGCGCATATTTTTTGACAATTTCAAAGAGTTTAATGACATTATTCCGTGTATTGAAATACGGAGAAGAAAGAAAAGACTCGAATCTTTTCAGTTCTTCTTTGTCCAAAACTCTCAGTATTTCAAGAAAAGAGGTTTTATGCATGTAAAAATATTGTGTATGAAAACAAAAAGAGAACTTCAAATATACATTAAAATAGACAGAAATTAAAATTTTTGATATATAATTACATTTTTCTGACAGTGTAATTTCAAAAAAACTTTCTTTGCAATGTGTATCTCATGATTATATTTTTGTACAGTTTATTACAATAACCCGGTCAGTTGATTGCAATCATCTGACCACTAAAGGCATCACCGGTATGCCGGTTATTGTAAATTTAAAAAATTTAAAAATTAAAAAATAAATCATTTAAAATGAGAACAAAAACATCACAAGTATTCGGCACCTTCATAATGTCTGCAATTTTATTCTTAAATTTTTACGGTAATTCACAGTCGCAGCCGCTATTTACTGAAAATTTTAATTTCCCTGTGAGAGACAGTCTTGAAAATATCGGACAATGGTATGCAACAGGACCCAGTACAAATAAAAATATAAAAGTTACTTCCCCGGGACTTGTTTATACCGGATATCTTGGATCAGGAATAGGGAATACAGCCTTTTTTTCAAATCAGTCCAATGGTGACGTAATTCTTAATTCTTTTCCCACTCAGAATTCGGGAACAGTTTATCTTTCCTTTATGATCAGTGTTGACAGTCTGACAGCTGCAGCTACCGAGGGATTCAACATCTGCCTTGATGAAGCAGGCGGAAATACAAACTTCAATACAAGAGTATATATTAAAAAAATCAATTCAACTTCATTCAACATTGGCATCAGAAAGTATGACCAGGTCAAATATTCTCCTGCTGTGTATTCAAAAAATACCACTTACTTAGTAGTTTGTTCTTACACATTCATAAATGGTGTCAGCAATGATATAGCAAGATTGTATGTAAGCACTTCCGGTGTTCCGGCAACAGAACCGTTAGTACCGGCAGCAGCAGATACCGCAGGTTTAGATGTTGATAATATCGGAGATATAATTCTTAACAATGCTTTCCTTCAGACCGGACTTCAGGGAAGTTCAGTGAAAATCGACGGGATCAGAATCGGAACTACCTGGACGGGCACATTATTTCAGCAGATCAACAGACAGTTAAATCTCAAAGCACTTATTCAGGGATTTTATAACAGTTCGACCGGTAAAATGATAAAGGACACAGTCAGTGTGTATTTAAGATATAATGTATCTCCTTACAATATCGCAGATTCATCTAAAGCTGTCCTAGATTCAAACGGAAACGGGAGTTTTATTTTTAACAGGATCGGAAACAATGCCCCATATTATATGATTGTCAGACACAGAAATACAATTGAAACCTGGAGTCACAATACATTAATGTTTGATAACAATGTTCTGAATTTTGATTTTACTCCTTCTTCGGTTTATGCATTCGGCAGCAATCAGATTCTTAAAGGAAGTAAATACTGCTTGTATAACGGAGATGTAAATCAGGACGGTATTGTAGACGCTACTGATCAGAGCGAAACTGACAATTCAGCTTACAACGCGCTTACAGGATATGTCAGATCAGATGTCACCGGGGATAATTTTGTGGACGGCGCGGATCTTAGTCTTGTAGAGAATAATGCAAATAATTCTGTCAGCATTGTGAGACCGTGATCAATCTTAAATGTCAAATGTTAAATTTTAAATGTTAAATGTCAGATGTCAGATGTGTTTTAATTTTGACTTCTGACGTTTGACTTTGATGTGTGATCTGAAACTTTAAAATTTTGATTAATTTTTTAAAAACATTAAATATTAATTTAATAAATGAAACCGTTTTGAACACCTTTTACTTAACACTGATCATTTAACATTGACCTTTTACAATTTAAGATTTACGATTTAAGATATAGAATTAATTTCAACAGACTCCAATTTTTCATTTCATTTGAAATTCATTTCAGCTTAATTTAATACAGATAAATAATATTAAATGAATATCATTATGAAAAATTCAGCATTAATAATAGTAGCAATATTTTTAATTAATCTGTCATTTGGATATGCTCAGACAAGAACATTGCTGTTTGGTGATATTGTGTGGCAGATAATTGTTCCAGACAATCCGGGAACGACTCTTCAGGATAAGCAGATCAGAAGCCTGAAACAGATACCTGATGTTAACGGGGATAATGTAAATGATGTGATTGCAGCAACGGGAAATTACTGGACATTTTGTTTAAACGGAATTAACGGTTCGATAATCTGGCAGTACAGCACGTATTTCGGTTCAATTAACAGCGGATCAGTGGAATGGGAAGATGCCGTGGATATTGCCGATGTGAACAGTGACGGAATTTCTGATGCAGTGATCGGCTGCGGCGGAGGAAATGAAATGGTTTATGCTCTTAACGGAATAAACGGAAATGTTCTCTGGTCGTACGGCAGTCCGACTACAACGAGCGACGGAGACATAGAATCCGTAAAGATCAAATACGATTATAACGGAGACGGGAAAAAAGACGTCCTTGTATCTGCAAGCGGCACTACAAACGGCGGAAGACATGCTCTGATTTGCCTGAATGCACTGAACGGCGAGGTTATTTTTTACAGAACACAGCCGCAGCCGTTTACGGATGACGTTGTTCCGACACAATCCGGCGGTGCTATTGGAGTTAACAATAACGGCGCTCCTTATAGCATTAACGGATTTGATCATCTGGGAAATAATGTGTGGAGTTATAACGGAGCCGGAAATACCTGGAGTCTGAAAGAAATGCCTGACGTAACCGGTGACAGCATAAATGATATTGTCGGATTAGGCGGATTTACGGGATCAGTGTTTGCCATTTCGGGAAATACCGGTGCGCAGATCTGGGCAAGAAATCTGGGTTCAAGTAATAACGGCAAGATCACGCTTCTTGATGATGCAGACGGAAACGGCTTTGCTGATTTTACATTGTCCGCGCCGCAGGCAGCTTTCAGGGTTGATACAAAAACCGGAAATACAATTTGGTCAAATGTGCTCGGCTCATCGTATTTAAGAGGCAATGATAATTTAGGCGATGTTACGGGGGATAGCATTGATGATATCGTAATAGCTACTCAGCTTCAGCCAAGACTGCTTGTGCTTAACGGGATTAACGGCAATATTCTGTTTGACTACAGTTTCGGATCTTCTCTTAACCAGAGGGGAGACCGTGCAGCAGTGCTTAAAGACATTGATACTAACGGTGTAAATGAATTCCTCGGAGGAAACAGAGAAGGCAGAGTGATCTGTTTTTACGGGGGCAATGGTACAATGACAACAGTGACTAATGAAAATATTCAGGCGGCTGATAATTTTAAGCTTTATCAGAACTTTCCGAATCCCTTTAATCCTAAAACAATAATTAATTATGAAACTGGGATTCAGGCATTTGTATCTCTGAAAGTTTATAATGTTAATGGAGAGGAAATAGCCGTACTTGCAGAAGGAAACCAGAATGCCGGTGTATATAAAATTGAATTCGACGGATCGGATTTGCCAAGCGGAGTTTATTTTTACAAATTATTTGCCGGATCAAATGAAATAGAGACAAGACGTATGGTGCTCCTGAAATAATTATTTCTTGCAGCAAATTATGTTAAATGTTAAATGTTAAATGTTAAATGTTAAATGTTAAATGTTAAGTGTTATTGTTTCTCTTATAAAACTCTGCTTTGTATACGACAAAACTTAAGTGTATCTGATTCAGTTAATATCTGTCATTCCCGCGAATGCGGGAATCTATAAAAGTTATGTACCCTAAATAGATTCAATTTTTATGAATTTTGTAAACCAGACTATATTCAAGTTTCAAACTGAAAAAAACAATAAGTTTAATATTATCTGAAATATGTTTTTTGCATTGTAGATTAGATTCCCGCCCGCCTTGCCCGCATTCAGCGAGGTAAACCTCGAGCCAGGCATACGCGGGAATGACTTAGTTTGAGTAAAATGAAAAAAATAAAATTTGTCGCTTACTTAGAAAACTCTGATTGAAAAATATATAAAGATCTTACGGTAAAGGCTCAAAGTCACAGAGATTTCTGTTTTAAAACTTTTTTCTTAGTGACTTCGGGCTTTCGTAGTAATATTGGACATAATCAGTTTTAAATTACCGAACAAAATTGAATATTAGCCGTACATTTTTAGTGAATAAAACCTCCGCATATTTTGTCAAAAGAATCAATCTTTAAAAGAGTTATCGATTTTTATTCCGGGGATCTGAAATCAGACGATATAGAAAAGCTTATCATGAAAGATACGCCTGAACGGTATAAATATTTTGTGAGAAGCATGGATAAGCCCGCCGCAGAAAGCAAAAACACATTCACTACATTTACTGCATTCATTAAGAATTTTACACGGACTTTTCTGAAAAAACTGACACCTGTGATCAGACTGCTTTATACCTTTGCCATTGTCATATTTTTTTTGGCGTGGATAGGCGGAAGCTGGAATCTCGCAATCACAGCTTTTATTTTTGTTAATTTCCTTCTTATATTTGAAATTGCCGAAAAGCTTACAGTAAGAGACGAACTTGAGATAGCGCGGGATGTTCAGACCGAACTGATTACTGTAAATAATGTCAGAGATGAGGATATTGAAATTTCCACATATTACGAAACCGCAAGGGAAGTCGGAGGAGATTTTATGGATTTTATTGAAAAGGATAACGGCTCTTATCTGATCTCTATCGGCGATGTTTCGGGAAAAGGTATGTCAGCAGCTCTGCAGATGGTTCAGGTAAGACTTCTTTTCAGATTTATTTCCGATTCTCTTAATGAGCCAAAGGAAATTATGACTTCGCTCAACAAAAATATATTTAAGTACATAAACAAAGGCGTTTATTTTACAATGACTCTTGCGGAAGTCAGGGATAAAGTTCTTAAGATATGCAGAGCCGGTCACACTCCTCTTGTTTATTACAGTTCGAAGAACAATTCCTGCAGTCTTATAAATCAGAAAGGTATGGCAGTCGGATTATGCAGCAACGGCTTGTTTGAAAGTTCGCTTGAGGAATTTACACTGAAAACAGAAACAAATGACATCATAATTTTCTATTCGGACGGACTTACTGAAACGATGAATTCAGATAGAAATGAATTCGGGATTGAAAAGCTAAAAGAACTGATATGTGAAAATTCCGGCAAAACGCCTGAAGAAATAAAGAACATAATACTTGAAGAAGTCAGTAAATTCAGGGGTTATGCGGAAGTTCATGATGATATCACTTTCATCATAATGAAAATAAAATAGTCCTGTCAGTTCCTTCCTTTAATAAACGGTATATAAATCAGATCCTCTCTTCTGAAATCATCTTTCCTTAACCTTTGGAAAGTATTTTGTAAAAACATTATCCGAAGGCATCAAAGAAAGTTCAGATTATTCAATTAATTTAAATATATTCCACTTCTGAGAACCCGGAACTATGAAAGGCGCAAGAGCTTCAGAAAATTGTCTGAACTGCGGCTGAGACATGTCTGCAAGAGCTTTTTCAAAGTCATCCAGCGATTCAAAAATATATTCATCAATTATAAATGACGGGCTGCAGCCGATAAATCCGTTCATTACGCGATTTTGGGAAACCCTGAAGTTTGAAGACCTGAATTTTTCCTCACCCCAGGCTTTAATAATATCCAGAGCAGGTTTTTGTTTTCCGAAAACAATTTCCAGACTCCACTGACAGACAAATTTTGGTTTCATAATTTTTTATTTTCAACTTAATAAAAGTTTGGATTATATGAAATTCTACAGTGTTGTCCAAATTATTTTTTTTTTGTAATAAATATTTATTTCTATCAAAAAATTGAATAAAATGAAAGCTGTTTGAAACAACTCCACTCTGCCCGCCTTCAGCGAGGTAAACCGAAGGCGGGCAAGGCGGGCGGGAATCCCCGCTTCAAATTTATAAAAGATTAAATATTTTTTATTATCCGTAATTCATAATTTTTATATTTATGAGACTCTTTCTTTTCACGTCAAGGAAAAAAGTAAGAAGACCATTGGAAAAAGTGAAACAGTCAGGAAAAAAAGTGAGGCGGTCAGGAAAAAAAGTGAAGCGGTCAGGAAAGAAAGTGAAGCAGTCAGGAAAAAAAGTGAAACAGTCAGGAAAAAAAGTGAAACAGTCAGGA
>JAFDZQ010000023.1:86865-93976 GCA_018266895.1 Bacteroidota bacterium | reverse complement strand
AAGTAATTTTAAGTTTAATATCGATCCCGGCGGTACAAGGCTGCCCTGATGAATTTCCGGAATGAATTCTGACGGAGTGATGAATGTCTCGGAAATATTCTTGCGCGGCGTTATCGGTATTTTATCAGTCTGACCTGTAGAGATTTTTGAAAGAGGTAATTTCTCCTCTGCCTTTTCTATCGCAGTCTTAGGTTTATTTCCCGTAACAAGTGCTTCGGCAGCAATGACTATTCCGACTATGACAGTAACCGCTACGCCAAACACAACAATTGTCACTACAACCGGTCCTTTGCTGTTTTTATTTAATACCGGAGGAAGGGACGGGTCCGTGCTGCATAGTTTGAATTTAAAGAGCGGAGTCAGAATTCCGTTTAAGTTTAGCAAAGTATCGTTCCGTGAATAAAAGTACAGCTTCATATCAGATGACAAAAATAAACTCGTAATATTTCTTGTATTTTCAATATCTTCAGGTGAAGATTCGGTAACATAATTACCTGTTTCGCGCTGGTAAACTATCAGTTTATTCTGAGAGCCGGCAGCTACCCAGAGATAATTCTGAAAAAGAGCAAGTGCCATTGCATTCACAGGTGTAATAAAGTTTATGTTTAATGGCTGCCCCGTGTTTGAGTTGAATGTGCTGACTCTCTGATTAACTGAATCGGCTACGTAAATTATATTGTCATAAACTGAGTTAACCAGAATGCAGGATGCATTTATGCCGGGTATAAAATCAGCTGTCACCAGACCTCCGCTGAAGTTGTATTTATTTATACCTCCGTTTTCTTTTGCAACGTACAAAAAACCGTCATCACTGCAGGCGAGAGAAGTCGGATGGTCTGAAAGAATTATAAAGTGAGAGCTGAGCATAAATCCGGATGAGTCAAACTTACTTACATAAAAAGAATCCGTATTTGACTGATAAACGTGAGAGCCGAACTGAACCGGCTCGACAGCAGAACTGTTGCTTGCCATTCCGTATCTCGGATAAAACAATCCGTTGCTGCCGTTGTAAGTGAGATTATTCTGAACAGGTCCGAATTCTACAGCAACAGGAGAAATATCAAATACAGGACCCTGAACCGTAAATGTCGCTCCGTTTCTGTATCTATACAATAATTCATTACCCGCCGAATACTGCAGACCTATCAGATGTGCAGGCAGAGTATTCAACTGATACGAATTGTAGTAGCCTATTCCGGTGCCTCCGATCAGAGATGTGTCTCCGTACTGATATACAATATTAGAATTAACTGATGAACTGCTTTCCACCAGTTCCAGAACCACCTGAAAAGTTATATAATCAGTCGGACTGACTGCTGTATTGTATAACGGAGCTTTATCGTAGGTTATGACGAATTGAGTTCCATTTACGGATTTATAGCTTAATCTGTTTACAGGAACATCCGGATCACTGTAATTCAGATCACTCCACAGTGGAAATAAAGCCGGTCTGACTTCCGAGTTTTCCGACGGTAAAAAAGAATTTAATCCTGCAAATTGTGTAAAGCCGATGATCCCGTTTGTACTGATAAATACTGAATCATAATTTACGCCTCCGAATCTTATTTTTTTACCTTTAAATACATTTCCTAACTTAAAATAGCCGTCATCTAAACTGCCCGTGAATTTTGCCGGTTCTTTATTTACACCGTTTACGATCAATGAATGACTGCAGGAGGTATCAATTTTATAATATTCAGGACTGGAAGGTGCTGCTGATATATTTGAATTTGAATAAAAATAGCCTGCACCTCCTCCGTAATCTGTATTCACTACATTCAGAATAGCTTTTAAAGTATCATTCGACAAATTCTGATCTGAAATCAGATTTGTATATACCGAAACCTGGTAATTGCCGTTTACAGGTAAAAATGTACTGTCAAAAGTCACACCTGATGTAGCGCCTGAATTGAATACTGGTATAAGTTTTGAATTCGTATAATTTACCGGGCCGATAATCTTAAAAGTCACAAGGACATTTGCCTGTGATGAAGTTCCGTAATTCGTAAATTCTGCTTTTGGAGCAATTACGGGGAACGGCAGTGTCATTGTTCCCTTTGGTTTTAATATGAGACTTGCTCCCGCATCATTTGCGAAAGATCCTGCAAGTACATTCGTTTTAATGTTATCAATATATAAATTATTTCCGAAATTACTTCTGCATCTGAATTTTATCCTGTTAGTCCCAGGCGGTAATGCATATTTTTTAGTAGCCCATTCCCCCGGAGCCGGAGTAAATGCTGTAGTTCTGGCAGCAGCTGTCACAATTCCTGTACCGATTATATTTCCTCCTGCAAGCGCCACTAAAGTGGAATATGAAACACCGTTATTTCCCGAGACCAGTATGATCAGAGAATCTATTTCTGTCTGATATGTTGCGTAAGCTTCATCAAAGATCAGAGAATCTCCTGCCGAACTCGGAAACAGCGACGGAGTTATAAGCGACTGAATAATGCCGTTGTTCGAATTGTAAAAATTGAATTTAGCAGAACCGGAGCCGATGCCGTATCCGCTTGCCGTGTTAACCTGTGACCAGTATAATGTACCGGAATATTCGAGAGTCCAGCCTGAAGGAGGGAAAGTTGCTGATTCAAAATTCTGCAATGGCTGCGCGGATAATTCTGTCTTAGTTGACAATAAAACTGATACGAAAAATAATAAGACTGCTAATACACGGAAAAAATTAAATATGCTGTTAAAAACAATAAGAGAATTGAAAGTTAAATTCATATTGAATCCCTCCTTTTAATTTAAAAATTAAATAATAGTTTTAAGAATTGAGAGTATTGGAAGAGTAACTATTTGAGCCGCCCTTACCGGACGGCGTCATTTGTTTCCAGCAGAGCTTTCTCTTTTCTCAGCCAGAATTTTACTAACGGAATTTATTCCCGAAACTGAACGGATAATATAATATTGGAAATTAAAAATCTGAGGATTTTGAAAACAGGCGGATTTTAGATGTAATTTAATACTCATAATTCATTGTATATTAACACTGAGATTATATTAAATAATGAATTAAATTTCAGTTTCAAAATTATTAAAATTTTAAAACTTAATTTTGGAATGCGAGGTATGCAATACGATCTGTTAAATAATAAGTAAAACCAACTTAAATTTCAACCAATTTATGACTGTTGCAGCTTTAACCGTTATTTAACATTTTAAATAAAAAGCCGGAAGATCTCTCATCCGGCTTTTTAAAAATAAATTACGAATTACGAATTGCAAATTACAAATTACGAATTACGAATTACAAATACAAATTACGAATTACAAATTACGAATTACAAATTACGAATTAAATCTGATATAATTAATCATCAATCAAAAATCTAAAATCAAAATCACGGTGTCACCGCAGTCACGGAAATGTTCGCATTATTATCCACAATGCTAACATCCTGTGCATCCACAAAATCATCTCCGGTCACATCTGTTTTTACATAGCCGCTTAATGAAATGTTGGCGTCATTATCCACTTCGCTTACATCCGAAGCGTCTATAGTACCATCCTGATTTATATCACCGCTGTAAAATGCAAAACTTACCGGTGTATTGTCAACATTGATCTGATTATTGCCGAATGCCTGATTTGCCGAGAAAGTGAAATCATAATTTAATGTTGATGAAACATTGTATGTTAATGCGCTATTGCTCCATGTCTCTATTGAGTTTCTGTGCTTCATCTGCAGATAATAATTTCCGTTTACTGCGTTTGCAAACTTATAGGAAACCTTAAGTGTATTTAAATTTACAATTTCTTTTGCGGAATCGACAATTGCAAAAGGGAATGCTGCATTCCTCAGATAAGCTCTGACAGTGTCATTCATATTCAGCTTGTTTGTAGCCGGATTATAAAATCCTTCCATAATCATTTTTACAGAAGCAGATGCAGCCGAAGAATCCGAAGACCATCTTGAAAAAGAATTTATCCCTGACAGAGTAATTTCATTTGCCAGAATGTTCACATTCCCGGTCTGATACAGCCATGTACTTCCGCTGTTTGTTGATTTAAATAATCTCAGTAAAGTTTCCGGTTTACCGTTCAGTTCGGTGTCATCATATTTAAAAACCAGACTTGCATTTAAACCTGAATTAACAGACGGATTTATGTCATAATATCTTTTTATGCTTGTACCTCCGTTTAATCCTGTCTGAACTGTATGTCCGCGTTTAATTTCCGTTACTCCCAGATTTGATGCTGAAGTTAAAACCGCGCCTAATCCCCCGGCATTTAAAGAACTGGGAGTTCCGATGTCCCGGGAATAGGCAATATAGCCGGCAGTACCGAATAAAACATTTCCCGGTGTCTCTGTAAGATATCCTGTGGATGAAAGTGTGATTATTTTTCCGTTCAGATTTACACTTCCCTGTATAACAGATAGCGTATCATTTACTGTCACATTTCCAAGAAATGACGCGCCTGCAGGATTGTTAATTCTCAAACCTGCGTAAACAATGTTTGCGGTTGAAATATTCTGAAGTGAACTTCCGTTGTACTCAATTCTGCTGTTCGCATTTGTAAAAGTACCGTTTTGTATAATTGGATTTGATGAAGTAAATCCCACAACCCGGTTGTCCATATTAAATGACCCGCCTGTATTAATATTCAGATTTGCAAACTTATGATTGCTGTTTAATGTAACGGCTGCTCCGCTTAAAACACTTGCATTAGAAGTAAAAGAGCCGATTCCGTACAAAGTTGCAGCAGATCTGAAACTGAAATACGGATGGCTGACTAATCCGTTATTTATAAATGATGAGCCGTAGAAAGAAAAAGTTTTTATAGCTGCTGTGTTTGCAGTAATTGTTCCGTTGTTAGTGACATTTCCATATACATCGAGACTGTAGGAAGTATTATTGAATGTTAAGTATGAACCTAAAGTTCCTCCTGCGTCAATTGTCACATCTCCGAATAATTTTCCGAGATACGGAGTTGTAAGATCAGTTGCTGTAACTGTGCTGCCTGAAGTTATATTTAAAGGTGCATTAAAAGCTGAACCTCCTCTTAAGTTAAAAGTCAAAGCATTCTGAGTTTTGAACAGACCTGAATTTGTTATTGTCGCACCGCTGTTAAGCACTAAAGTCCCGGATGTATAGTTTACTGTATTGCCGTTCGGATTCAGAGTTGCTCCTGAGGTAAAGATAAATTGATTTGCCGGGGAGAAAGTAGCATTTGACGAAAGAGTAATATTTCCGTTAGCTCCTATAACCAAATTATTGGCAGGAGATAATGTACCGGTTCCTGTTACACTTGAAACAGAGTCCATTGTAAATACTGACGGATTTATAATACCGTTATTTATTAGTGTCGACCCTTTGAAAGTATGATTTTTATTAGATCCGGCAGTAGTTGATGTTATGGTTCCGTTGTTTGTTAAGTTTCCATAGAATGTAAGTGAGTATGAAGTGTTATGAAATGTCAGATATGATCCGAGTGTTCCTCCGGTATCAACTGTCACGTTGCCGTAAAGTTTTCCGACAAAAGGTGATGTAAAATCAGTTGCTCTGGTAAAACTGCCTGAAGTTACGTTTAACGGAGCATTAAAAGCGGAACCTGCTCTTAAATTCAAAGTCACTGTATTGTATGTTTTGAAAATACCTGAATTAACAATTGCTGCGCCGCTTTGAATTTCTAAAGTGCCTGAAGTATAGTTTACTGTTTTACCGTTCGGATTAAGAATTCCTCCTGTGAATATATAAAAAGTACCTCCAGGAGAAAAATTTACATTTGAAAGCAGAGTAATATTTCCGTTTGTTCCGACTGACAGATAATTTGTAGGAGCGAATGTTCCTGTCCCGGATACGTTCGCAACAGAATCAATATTAAAAATTGATGGATTTATGATGCCGTTATTAATAAGTATAGAACCTTTGAAAGTATGTCTTTTATTATCTGATACTGCCGGAGCGGATGTTATAGTACCGTTGTTAGTTAAATTTCCATAAAATTCAAGATTATAATCAGCGTTATGAAATGTCAGATATGAACCCAGAGTTGCTCCGGAGTCCACTGTCACCTGTCCGTATAATCTTCCGATCCGCGGTGCCGTAAAGTCAGTGGCTGTAACAGAACCTGATGCAATTCTCAACCCGGCGCTGAACACTCCGGACGGTTTCAAATCCATCGTCAGCGGTCCCTCCACTTTAAATGTACCCGCACCGGAAACAGTAGCACCCGAAAGTGTGAATGTACTTGCATTACCGGGATATGTTAAAGTAATACCGGGATCTATAGAAAGCTCAGCACCTGATTGAATTGTGATCTGATCTGCAGTAACATCGGCTGTAACGTTTACAACAGTCGGAAAGGCAATAGTTATCGCTCCGCTTAAATTTGTCGGAGTTAATGTTGCCGGAATCCAATTTGTACCTCCGTTTGTTGACATTTCCCAGGTTGATGTTGCATTCCAATTCCCTGAAACTTTGCTTCTGAACAGTTCATTCGCAGAAAACGCCGATCCGGTTACTGTAAAGATTACTAAACAGAATAAAGTAAAATGGTTAAGAGCTTTTTTCATTTGATTCTCCTTTCTTAAGAATGTATATATGATTTTGTAATATTTACCAGCAAAATTATTATGATCTTCCTTTAATTTTCTACATTTAACAAAAATCCCCCTTATGCAATGTTATGATCAAAATAAATCTGAAAATCAGATTACTTCGTAAGGCGTTACGATGTTTTGATGTTAGATTAGTGCACAGGGGGAATAATATAGAATATCGTAAAGATCTTAAACATTCGGAACGCCTTGAACTCAAAATAAGAATACTTTACCGGACTTGTCAAAGAAAAATATTCGGGGTTTTAGGAGAGAAGTTTGATTTATCGTTTTATAATTCAGACTTAAATGCCGCATTATAATTCTTTTTCAAGTATTTCGCTGCTTAATAAAGAAATTCTTTAGGAAACCTGTGCATAAATAATGACTTAGCTCAGGTTAAATTCCCCGCCGCTTACGGCGGAAAAAAAATAGAATAAAACTTCTGATAAACACAGATCTGTCATTACCCTATTCTCCTGGCAGGAATCTAATCAGCAAAAAACATGAATGAATCCCGGCAAAAGATTACATGCTTCGCGGGTTTACCTCGCTGAAAGCGG
>JAFDZQ010000023.1:74992-86767 GCA_018266895.1 Bacteroidota bacterium | reverse complement strand
ACCTCGCTGAAAGCGGGTTTACCTTGCTGAACTCGGGCAAGGCGGGCGAGGATGACAAAGTGTAAAAGATTTTTATCAGAAGTCTTAAAACAATGAATTAAGACACCTCGCTGCTTTCAGCGGGGTTATTCATTTAATAAGGTATAAGAATTATTTGTAATTCAGAGAAATTCAGATGTATGTTATTCATATCAATGCTGATCATCTGTATTGACAAAAATCTGTTTAAAAATTTTTCAGCATGGATTTTTAATTAATATTCTTTCCGCGAATGTTTGCAAATAAAAACAGCTGGCAAATGAGAGTTTAAATTGTCCTGTACAAATGAGAGTAAATAAAGAAGCCGGTTTTTCCCTGCTCCTTACCTCCGGTTGTAAAAAATTTTCAGTGTATCTCAATTTCATTACACAAAAAAAGACAGCCTTATCAGCTGTCTTTTTGTAAATTGACTTACAACTATCCAAAACATTTCCGGTTAGCTAAAAAAGTTAATTATGAATACAAATTTAAAACAGATTTCCAGTCATTTCAAAACTATCCCCGGATCTCAATCATACTAATATTTAAAAATCAAACCATAGCTTTTCTCTCACAGATGACACAAATTTAGAGAGATATACACTTGTATTTTTATCCGGGTATTCAAAATTGAAAGAAACATGCAGAGACTGATATGAGTGAATCTGTGAATTCTGTGAGAAACAAACCTGTTGATTTACAATATGTTTTAGTTCGTTAATAAATATTCAATGTTTTGGACGGATGTGAAATTGACTATACGAATTTCCTGCCTTGCTCTTGCCTTGCTGCGCAAGGCGGAGCATGGCAAGGCGGGCGAATTATGAATTATAATTTACGAATTAAATCTGATATCATTAATCAAAAATCCAAAATCAACATCACGGGGTAACGGCTGTCACTGAATTGAACGCATTATTATCTACAATGCTCACATCTCCCGCATCCACGAAATCATCACCCGTTATATCTGTTCTGACATTACCCGATACTGAATTAAATGCATCATTATCTGTCTCTTTAAGATCAGACGCATCTATTGTTCCGTCCTGGTTGATGTCTCCGCTGTACAAGCAGTTAACTCCATTAATAAACAACTGATTAGCGCCGAATGCCATAGATTTATTTGCTGTAAAATCATAAAAAATATTTCTTCCGTTTACAAAAGATTCTCCACCTTCCCTGCTCCATGTCTCAATAGAGTTTTTGTATTTGACAACTATGTAATAATTTCCGTCCGGGATACTTCCGGGATAGAAGCGGGTTGTAAAATCCAAAGGATTTATTTCAGAAACTGAAGATGATACTATTTTATATGGATATGAAATCTCTCTGAGAGAAATGTTAATTGATTCACTGTTATTATTTCGTGCATTTTTAAAATTAATCAATCCCTCCGGTAAAGCTTTAACAATTATAGAAGAAGTTCCGGGAAATGATAAAACCCTGATACTGTCTAAATAAATGTTATTACCATATCCGCTTACACCACGGAATCTTATTTTATTAATTCCGGCATTCAATGAAAGTTTCAGTCTGCTCCATTGAGTAGCAGTTGGTTTAAATTCTGAAGATGTCACCGGTGCTGTATTCAGATTACCGTTAACGCTGTTCCCCCACATACGGTAATGAGCCGAAAAACTTGTACCACCGTTTGTAGATGTCTCGACAATAAGAGAATCTGTAACTCCGGTAGATTTCGGAGCATAGGCATAATCAAATTGAAGAGTATCCAGAACATTTGTATTTGGTATAGCCGGAGTTACAAGTGCCTGATTTGTTCCTGCTGTTATTTTCCAGAATTTCAGTTTTGCGCAACCCTTTCCAAGACCAAAACTGCTTAATTTTGAATCTCTGGACCAATAACTTGTGTTTGTGCCTGATACTATAACTTTTGTCCAGCCCGTGGGAGGGAATGTATTCAGATAAAACCCCTGATTTAAAGTAATTGTAGGAGTATAATAAATTCTTGGTGTAATTTTTGTTGTAGATGTATCATTGGAATTATTTATATCACCTTCCAGACTAACTGTATCACGTACAAAATAATTTGTTTCTGATATGAAAGTCCATGGAGCAAATGTAACAGTTATACTTGTTCCCGCTCCGAGAGATGTAACAGTTTTTGTACTTGTGTAAGCACCGGGAGTTATAGTTCGTGTTACATTAAATGTTACAGGACCTATTCCGTTATTTCTTACTGTTCCTGTCGGATTTATTGAAGCAGAGGAATAATACTGTGAACCCGAAGGTCCTGCATTAACAGATGCGGCATCTTTAATATCAGCCGGTTGCAGCGTAATTTCATACACTCCTCTTCCATGAGTTCCGATTCTTAGTTTTTTTGAACCTATGTGGTAATCTAGATGCATCGCAACAGTATTAGGTAAACCATCAGCAAATTCAATCCAGTTCTGACCAAAATCATTAGTAACAAATACTCCAACATCATTTGCTATATAATATGTCGGTGTAGAGTACCCGGGATAAAAAATAAGTACATCATTTACCGGTGCAATGGGGAGGTTTCCGGTAATCGAAAACCAGGTAGAACCTCCGTTTGAAGTTTTATAAATTCTGTCGGAAGAAAATCCGGAATAAGAAATAACTGCAACATTTCCCGAATCCGGATGTATATTTACACTTGTAATTGTATAATTAGGCAGTGTCCCTGTTACATTTGTAAATGTGTATCCTTTATTAGTTGATTTAAAAAGAAGATTGTTTGAAGTAACATACATAACATTCGGAGCGGAATTACCAATGGCCATTTGCTCAATTACCCCGCTTGTACCGGTTGAAATTGAAAACCAGCTTGCTCCCCAGTTAGTTGATTTGAAAACGGACTGGCGTGCAGTATAAAAAATTCCTGCTGAATCAGGATGAGATATTATCGGACCAATCCATGCCGGTGTTCCGTTCAATCCTGTATTAGATGCAGAAAAATTCAAACCTCCGTTCGTTGATCTGTATATGTTATTATTCTGAGTTTCCCCGAGTACATAAGAATTATTTTGCGAATGAAAACAAACTTCTCCTCCGTCACCGCCAAAAGGTGCATTCCAGTTCATAGAACCTGTAGTCATCTGTGTACCGTTATCCTGTGTACCTCCGAGAATTTTTGCAGAATTAGAGGGATCTGAGGCTATTCTGTAAAACTGTGTAAGTGACTGATTTGTGTTTTGATTTGTCCAATTTGTGCCTTTGTTTGTTGATTTCCATATTCCTCCGTCATTTACACATAACATCTGTTGCGGATCAGAAGGATGAAAATCAAGATTATGTTGATCAACATGAACATTTCCTCCGCTGTAACCTGAAGTAATATTAACAAAATTCGTCGATCCTCCATTTGTTGTTCTCCATATATCAATTGATCCGACATAAGCATAATTTGGATCAAACGGATTGACATACATATAAAAATCAAACCATCCCTGTGAAGCATTGAAATTCTGTCCGGTTGCAATTTGAGAAAAACTCGTTCCCTCATTAGTTGATTTAAAAACTGTAATTCCCGAGTTAGAGTATTTTGCAAAGTAAAGTACAGAAGGTTCGGATTTGCAAACTGCTATATGGTTTCTTTCACCCATAGTCAGTGCATTACTTGAAGTAAAAGATGCGCCTCCGTTTTCAGATATTACATAACCTGTTCCGGATCCCACTGCATAAACAGTATCACCGGTAGGTGAAAAAACAACATCATCGCATCTGCCGCTGACTATTCTTGTCCACGTTTCTCCGCTGTTGGTACTCCTTAATAACCCGCCATATGAAACCGCTGCCAGTAATTCATTATTATGTCCCGGACGGATTACCAATCTTGAACAGAAATCCCATACAGGGTTTGCCGGATAATTTACCCACTTCAAACCTCCGTTTGTTGATTTAAGTAAACCTTTTCCGTAATATGAAACATTACTGTATGTTGCCTCACCTGTTGCATAATAAATAATATTATTATCTGTCGGATCTACTGCAATTGCTCCTGAAGCAAGTGATACCTCAAAATCGGTTAACGGCTCCCAATTTAATCCTCCGTCAACTGATTTCCATACTCCGCCATTAGCGGCTCCGACATATATGATATTCGGATTTATTATATCGTACTTTACAGAAATAATTCTGGATGTAATATTTGCCCATCCAAAATAAAATCCTGTTCTTGGTCCGATATTGGTCCAGGTATCAAAAACACCCGTAAGAGAAAATCCTTTCTGCTTTCTGAGTCTGTCTCTTTGATTAATAGCATTTTCATATGCACCCGGTGGTATGCTATTGAATGGATACATTCTCTGACTGTAAAACCACTTCTCTCTTTGAAAAGCATTGCTTTCTTCAGTTATTTTATCCACCCCAAAATATGGACTTTGCGAATTTTTTATTTCCTGCGAAAATAAAGAAGATGCAGAAAAAACAATTAAGAAAACTAAAAAAATTTTCATGATTATCTGTTTTTATGTTATAAATAAAATTGAAATTTTAATCTCAGGGAAGATTTGGGGGGGCTTACCTGTTTCAAAATATACTATTATCCCCAGCTATTCAATGCAGATTTCAGAAAGCATTTGAACACAAAGTGCTTACGCAAAGAATGCTATGAATTTTTTCTTACAATTCAATTTTACTTAAGACCCATAGTGTCTTTGCTCTTCGTGGTAAAAAATGTTTCTAACGGAAAATCCGAAATGTATTACTTTATTAAATAGTGACTTCTGAATAACTTTACTGTTATCCCCGCAGGCTTTTAGCGGGGATCCAATCACAAAGAGCCAATCCTCCGGATTTGCTGAATAACTTTACTGTCATCCCCGCAGGCTTTTAGCGGGGATCCAATCACAAAGAATTTGAATTAGAATTAAGATTTCATGAATGGATTCCCGCCAGGAATATGCGGGAATGACAAACTGTGTTGTTTTTCAGAGGTCTCTAAATAGAAATTCTCATATATAAACAATGATATCCAATGTTGTCCAAAACAATTTTAATAAAAGAAATTTATTTTTTTATTTCACCACTTTGGACAGATTATTTATTTTAGTTTTTCAATCCCTGCTTGTTAAATTTTAAAAATATTTTTTATTGAGGATTAAGCTTTTTCTCCTGCTCCTCCCATCGCTTAAACCTATGATTCATCAATAACAATAATGATATTTTAAAATAAATTCATTCTGATAAAAGCTTTCAGATTTGAAAGACTTCAGGCAAACTACGCAGCAAATCCGGAGGATTGGAAGTAAAGTTCTAAACACTACATCCCTAATGCAGTATAAACAACTAATGTATATAAAAAAACAAGGGAGATTTAATCTCCCTTGTTTAATACGACATATTACTAATTCTTTTATTTGAGGATAGTATTACTTCATCAGAATCATCTTCTTAGCAGTGATAAAGTTTCCTGATTCCAGTTTATAGAAGTAGACTCCGCTCGACAGATCAGATGCATTGAAATTCAATGTGTAGAAACCTGCGCTTTTTGTTTCATTGACGAGCACTTTAATTTCACGTCCGTTCAAGTCATATAGCTTGAGCGTGACCATTCCGTCTTTTGGCAAAGCATAATTAATTGTTGTACTTGGATTGAAAGGATTCGGGTAGTTCTGAGACAAGCTGAATGTCTCAGGTTTGCCAACATTTACAGCTCCTTCAAGTTCGATGTATTTAAAGTTGCCGTTGAAATCAACCTGTTTCAGTCTATAGTTATATGTCCCGCTTTGGAGACCTCTGTCAACGAAACTGTAAAGAGTGCGTTCCGTGATATTTCCCTTTCCGGATATGAAACTCAGATCTGTCCATTTTGATCCAGAGTATCTTTCAACATGGAAGCCCGAGTTGCTCTTCTCACTCAGAGTTGCCCAGTTCAGAGTGACATTGTTGCCGTTTATTTCAGAAGTAAATGATTCAAGCTCAACAGGCAATACGCCATTGTTAAAGAAATCAATTTGACATACCGCTGTGTTCAAACATGCATCATGGCCGTAGATCTTCAATCCCTGGGAGGGGATTTGCGGCCAGCAACCTATGTTGATAGTGTCGCCAATTGAACATACCCAAGGTGAATTAAAGAAACATGTATCAGAAGGTTTTGTCGTGATAGTGCATTTGATCACTATTGAATCTGTAGGATTGCCGTAAACATAATTTAACGGATATACAACCTGTGATTTGAAATCCATATATGCTACAGTATCCCAGTCGATTGAAACTGAATCAAAGTTAACACAATCAGCATAAGCCATGTCCTTCAGTACTGCATAGAACTCAAGTGTCCATGGATTGCAAGGATCTATTTCAGGACTCTCGTTAAGTCCGCATAGAACAGATCTGTAAACAGTAGTACCTGATTTACTGTAGTAGTAGCGTCCCTGCTCATCCGGACCGGTAGCACCGGGATGATTAATTATGCTTATTGTCGGAAGACCCGGATCACAGGTGCAACTCGGAGGGGTTGGAGGTGAAACATATACCCCGCTTGTGCCCGATGTCATGCTGAACTTCGTTGTGGTGGAGTACCATCCACCTACAAATATAGCATTACTCAAACTCGAAGTCTGACCATTTGAAGGATCTCCTGTTGTAAACCAGTATCCTGTGAAAAAACCGCCTCCGTTAAAATTTGCGCCTCCATCAATTAAAGAACCTTGACCGTCATTATAACGAGGACCCTGCGGATAGGGTGCCGCAGGATTGCTGCCACCTCCGCTGCTATTTATATCGCCTGCAACATGAAGAAAATTCGTGGGCTTTAACCCTCCAAGAGGCACTATCGCACCACCGCTCTGAAACTTTACTTGGCCATTATAGCCGTTCCCAAAATTCGCATCCGTATCCCATCGCAAAATGAATATATCACCCGAATCTCCCGTAATATTTATTTTTGAACTTACCTGTAGTCCTGATGTAACATTGATAACAAATACTTCTGGAATACCATTCTGCGTATTTAGCCCATTTAATGATGTGGACAAAACACTGCTGTATCCCGGACTTGCAGTCAATGCATTTATCTGTGTAAATACATTGTTTAATTGCGTTTCCAGGTTGGTAATAAGTACCACATTGTTGTATGAGGCAAACGCCTGTGCAGGAATTACATTTGGCGGAGAATTATCGTCAATGATGTTCTGCCAGGCACCTAACGTAGCATCATTTGTGAATATGGTGCCACCATAAGGCACAGTGCCCGATGTTCTTTCAGTTGCCTGAATACCATCAATGGCAACATTGCCAACAAAACCTTTCGTGGCTCCCTGCCAGTTGCCATCTATATTGGCATCGCTGTAAAACAAAAGGTAATCTGGTAAATTACCAAGGTTTACTCCCCCAAGCGTAGTTGTAGGATTGGCACTTATCATTTGGAATCCTGATATTACAAGAATAACAATTAACAGAAGCCATGTTCTCAACTTGAGCATCTGCTCTTTAATCGAAATGGCAGTCAAAACTTTGTTACGATCTTGTACTTTTTCCCTAAAACCAGGGAAATTGTTGTATAACTTTTTCATCGTTGTATTGGGGTTTATTTTGAAAAAAGACTCTTGAGAAAATACATAATGCAAATCAGTTGTTCAAGATACAACACACTGTCATCCCCGCATTCTTTTAACGGAGATCCAATCAAGTCTTCTGATGCTTTTTATCAATTGAGCGGAGTATGTCAGTATTAAATTACTACTGATATTACAATTTGAAGACATTGAAGAATTGTATACAATATAATGTCGCATCCGGCAATTAGATAGGTAAAATTTAATGACAATTCAAAACTCTTAGCAATCGTTAGAATTTGAATTTATAATAAAAAATATAAAGCCGGAAAATTTCTCCCCGGCTTTTTTTAATTTTAATTTAAGATTAATATCTAAAATCATCAATCAAAAATCTAAAATCAAAGTCACGGCGTCACGGCGGTCACTGAATTGAACGCATTATTGTCTACAATACTTACATCCTGTGCATCCACAAAATCATCTCCCGTTACATCCGTACTAATATATCCTCCGGATGAATTGTAAGCGTCATTATCCACTTCGCTTACATCCGATGCGTCTATAGTCCCGTCCTGATTTATATCACCGCTGTAAAATGCAAATCTGACAGGCATGTCATCAACCTGTAACATATTGTCTCCGTATGCCTGCGATGCTGCAAATGAAAACTGATATGAACTGTATTGTGAAGTGAACTGTATAGTGCCGCTGCTCCATGTTTCAAGAGAATTTCTGTGCTTAACCTGAATGTAATAATTTACGAAGTTATCAGTATTATCAAATTCAAAATTTCCATTGCCGCCGTTACCTACTCTTGCTTTGGATGAATCAACAATTTCATACGGAGACACGCTGTTTCTTAAATAAAGTCTCAGCGTATCGGATACCATCATATTATTTACGGGATTGTATGAACCCTGAACAAATCCGTTAACATTAAGATACTTATATGTTAAGGGAGTTCCGGAACATCCTAAGGATGCCCAGACATTTGTACTTCCGCTGTATTCAGTCCATAAAGCAAAACAGCTTTCTCCTTCCGGTCCGTATTTTATTCCCGGTCTCGGCTGCGCAGTGAAAGGATTAGTGTTTATGTGATTCATCTGCAGAACTAATCCTCCCCAGACATTATTCACTGCCGAGCAATATGTGACAGGCACAAATGACATTGTATTTTCCGAATAAGCGCATGAGTAGAATCCCGGCGCGCTTCTGTATCCGATGATATCTGCTCTTTCCGAATTGTTGCTCCTGTAATCCACATAACCGTTTACCCATCCGGCGCTTCCGTTTGTTGACTTGTAATATTCAATGTCCCAGTCATTTGCTGAATATTTTCTGAGATTTACAATCATCAGATTATTGTAACCTCCCGCTGAAGCAATGTATGCCTGATAAGCTCTGCTGTAATTAATTGTACTTATATTACCAACATAAGTCGCAAAAAAAGAAGATATAAATGTACTGATAGATGTTTTCATTAAGACAATTCTGGAAGAATCTTCGAGACTTGATTCGACAATAAGTATGGAATCCTGTCCGCCGTTTTTGAAATATGCAATATCTACATAATAATCCACAGGATATCTGAAGAGTAATCCCGTAAATCCTGTTCCCTTGTATGTAAATACAGGAGAGACTGTATATGGCGAATAGCAAATCGCTACTTTCTCACCGGACATGTATCCGCCTGCTACTGCGCTGTCAAAACAAGTCGTTATGTACACCCATGGATTTGAATGATAGGTTTCATTGTCGGAAACAATGCGGGGTTTCCAGTAGAAATTTGAATTTACTGCTCCCGGCCATGCAAGAGTGTATCCCGCATAATTCAGAACTCCGGTAATTTTAACAATGTTCACTCCGATCCTGTACTGACCTGTATAATTGTTTGTGGCATAACCGAAAGCAGTCCAGATGAATTTTTCACCGCTGCTGTTTTCAATCAGTTCTATGTCAATCTGATCCTGCCACATTCTGTTGCCGGCTGAAAATGCAAGTGTGACTTTTTCAAACCAAGTTTTGCCGCCGTCATCAGAATAGCAAATACGATGCTGATCGGGAGTAGCGCCGCTGTTAGGTCCGAATACAAAAGAAGTCCAGATTCTGCCTGCAGTAACGCCTACCTGTTCCGTACATGTTGCAATTCCCTTTGTTCCTGTTACTGATGATACAAAACCGATATTGATATTATCATTCTGATTTTGTTCCGGCTCCACTAACCTGAGCGGAAACTCTTCACCCGGTTTTGTTACCGATCCGGTTAATGCGTCAAGATCTTTCTGAGCATTTATTACGCCTTGTGTATTCGCTGACTGCTTTGCTGCAAGCAGTATTCTTTCGAGTTCGGAAATTTCTTTTGAATTTCTGTTAACATTCAGATCATAGTTTCTGTTGAAATCTGTCTTTGCCTCAGCCGGAATTTCTTTTGGCTGAACACTTTTGTTTTGGGGATAAGCGATACTGCTCACAGTTAAAATGCACAGTAAACTGATTAATTTTAATAACATGTTTCCTCCTGTAATATTTTTAATAGTTTAAAAAAAAAATTTTGTCTGTGTAAAACGGGAATATATTTCCCGGATTTAACAAAGTACATGTTACAAAATTGCTTCAATTGCAATTATAAAGCAAAGAAACTTTTAAGCGATTTTCACCTCGGAAATCAAATTGTTATTTCGGAAAATTAATTATAATTTCTGACTGAATAGAATAATGGAATGAGAAACCTATTGCAGGACAAATTTATCACGGGTTTTAATGTTTAATAAATTTTGTGCCTTTTAAAGAGTAATTAATATTAAAGTGTTCAAATGAACAAAAGCACACTTATAGATATTCTCGGAACGTTTGACAAGGAGCAGATAAAAAAATTCGGTATTTTTTTAAACTCTCCGTATCATAATAAAAATTCAAATGTAGTAAAGGTATTCAATTACATCAAAAAATTTTTCCCCGAATTCCGTGATCCCAAACTTGAAAGAGAAATATTGTGGAAGTCATTGTTCCCGGAAAGGGAATACCGTTACGGAGTAATGAAGAATATGATTTTCGAGCTTCAGAAACTTGCAGAAAAATTTCTTTCATTCGAGAAATTCAGTTCAAACGAATTTGAATACGGTGTAAATCTTCTCAGCGCGCTTGCGGATAAGAACCTCACTTCACTTTACAATAAAAATGCAAAGCATTTCATATCGCAGTTAAGTAAATCTAAAATAGGTCTCCATTATTATTATTACAAATATATTTTCGAATCGGGTGAGCTTAACAACTTAATTCAGAATAAGCAAAAGAATCATAAATCAGTCAATCCGAATGAAAGCCTGCTTATATACTTTTTTACTAATTTTTTCAGCAGTAATTACAATTCACTGCATGACAGCATTCTGTATAACATCCCTTATGACAATGAATATCTTAATGTAGTTAACGGCTTTTTCAAAGACTGCCCTGTAAGAAAAAATAAATATGCTTTGATTTTTTATTATGTCATAAGTACTCTTTTGCATTCTGATGATGAAAGCATTTTTTTTAAACTTAAAGACTCTTACGCAAAAAATTCAGGCAGACTCAGTAAAGATATAAGGTACAATGTGCTTACTGCACTTGTGAATTTCTGCACTTTCCATGTGATGAAGGGAAATACAAAGTTTATAAAAGAACAGTTTAAGATTTACAGGCTTATGGTAGAAAGCGGCATTTACAATAACGGGAAAGATAAATTCATAAACCCATATATGTATGCCAATATTGTCAGTATGGCTGCTAATCTCCGTCAGTATGGCTGGGCGGAAAAATTCATTGAAAAGTTTAAAAACAATCTTGATAAATCACACCGTGAACAGTGTATTCCGTTTGCGATGGTTTCTCTGAATCTGAAAAGAAAAAAATTTGATACTGCGCTTGAGTATTTATCCAAAGTCAAAAGCGGCGATGTAATTGACAAAATCACCATAAGAAGATTTCAGCTGATGCTGTATTATGAATCGGGTTACCTTGACGAACTTCATTCTCTTATTGATACTTCCAGGCACTTCGTAAAAAACGACAAAAAGACTTCAGTACGGACAAAAAATATCCTCAATAATTTTTTGTACTTTGTTAAAAAATTTGCCGGAGTAAAGGGAGATATTGAAAATAAAAAGTACGATCAGTTTTATTTAAATAATCTCAGATCACAAATCAACGAAAAAGAAGTCTCAAATAAAATCTGGCTGATGGAGAAACTGGATGAACTGGAAGGCAGTTAGGCAGTTAGGCAGTT
>JAFDZQ010000023.1:0-74923 GCA_018266895.1 Bacteroidota bacterium | reverse complement strand
GCAGTTAGGCAGTTAGGCAGTTATATTTATTTTGGATTTGTGTAACTTCCGTTTATAATTTATTTTAAATATGAATTTTAAGAAAATCTTTGGTGCTTTTACGGATAATGCAGTTATTCTGTTCCTGATTTTCTGTATTCTGCCTTTCCTTATACTATCAGCTTATGTTCATCCATGCCTGGATGATTTTGATTATTCGGAAGTGGCTGTAAAGCACGGCTTTTTTCATTCGCAGTATATATGGTACAAGACCTGGTCGGGCAGATATTTTTCAACTGCGATTTTAAGCAGTGTCAATCCGCTTGTCTTCAGATCAATTGCAGGTTACAAAATAATTACACTTATATTTATTCTGCTTTTTATTTACTCGGTTTATTATTTGATTACAAAAATAGCCCGGGATAAGATTAGTATAAAACAAAAACTTATATGCACACTTTCATTTAGCTATTTATTTTTTTATGGAATGCCGACTGTAAATCTCGGACTCTTCTGGCTTGCTTCTGCTGTAATTTATCAGTTTGCTAATATAATGATGACAGTCCTCGCTGCATTATTCATCAAATTTCTGTTAAATGAAAATGAAAAAATCAGCTTCAGTCTCATCGCATCAATTTGTCTTTTGATTTTCGCTGTTGAAGGTTCGAATGAAGTCTCAATGCTTGTGACAACTATTTTCTTTCTGATGTATTTCATCGGCGATTATATTACTGCAAGAAAGATCAATAAATATCTTTTGATTTTTGCAGCTGCCGCTGCAGTATCAGCCTGTCTGGTATATTTTGCTCCCGGGAATAATTTCCGTCTTACTAAAAGCCCTGAAAGTCACCAGTTAATATTATCTTTGAAGAATTCTGCGTCAGATCTTTTTAAATTCATTTTATACAGATTATATAATCTGCCGTTACTGATCTTTACAGTATTGTTTATATCTTTTTATTACAAATTAATTTCAGATAAAAAACCGGAAAAAATAAAACTTATTACAAATCCTGTTTATTCTGTTTCACTTTATCTGATTTTATTATACTTAGGAATTTTTGTTTCACACTGGAGTTTAGGTACCTCTACTCCGTTCAGAACTCTTAATGTAATATATTTTATATTTCTGACCGGATGGTTTGCAAACATCATTATCATTATTAATTATTTATTTGTTAAAGATAAAATTAAGATAAGGTTTATTCCTGAATATGCTTACGTAATCTTATGTATTGCAATACTCATTTCTTTCTTAAAAGAAACAAGCTCTGTAAAAATTGCCTACAAGGATATATTCAGCGGAAAAGCAGGAAAGTTTGATTCTCAGTTAAATGAACGCTATAAAAACATCTATTCAAATAATTCCGATACCGTAAAGATAGACAGTCTGAAACAAATTCCCGACTCATTCTTCTATTATGACATTGGCTCTGATCCTGACGGGAAGTATAATAAACTTCAGTCTGAGTATTTCAATAAAAAATTTATTATAGTGAAAGAATAATTTACTACGGAAAAAGCTAAAAAAACTTTCCCTGAATCTTCAGTAATCAATTTTTTAATAACGTTATCTGAACTTGATCCATTCTTTAAGACCAGAGGCAGAATTGGAATTTTCCGGAAGTCTGATTCATTGCGGCTTTAATCTGGATTTTGACAAACTAAATTAATTTAATTGAGAAATTATAAAAATTTAATCATTATAAGTGATTTATTAATGATTTTTGGTAATTTATAGCAATTAATTACAAAAATCATATAATTTTAAATCATTTCAGACAAAACAATTGATTGATTTTCAATGCATGTTTAGGTATTTTTAACAAAAATTTAACAATTAAACAATTTTTCAAGAAAAAATCATTAAATGGCATCAACTTCAGAATTAAAAAACGGCACAATCATTAATTTTAATAACGATTTACATTCAGTAGTCTCAGTTGAACACAGGACGCCGGGTAATTTAAGAGCTTTTTATCAGGTTAAATTAAAAAATCTTAAAAACGGCAAAATTATTGAAAACAGATTCAGATCCAATGAAGATGTTCAGATCGAACGTCTGGATTCTGCAAATTATCAGTTCCTCTACAAAGACGGAAATGACTATGTTCTTATGGAAAATGATACTTATGATCAGATCACAATTTCAGGTGATATAATAGGAAAAAGCGGTAATTATCTTAAAGAAGGCGAAACTATTCAGATATTATTTCATAATTCCAGACCTTTATCAGTCGAAATCCCTCCGCATGTTTACTTAAAAGTCACAGATGCTCCTCCGGGACTTAAAGGCGATACGGCAACAGGAGCTACCAAACCCGTCACGGTTGAAACCGGCGCAACTGTCAATGCTCCTTTGTTTATAAATGAAGGAGATGTGATAAGAGTAGATTCACGCACCGGTGAATATATAGAAAGAGCCAAAGCATAAATTCATATTTTCTTAAAATAAAATAACCTGTATGAAAGTTGACCTGAATTATATAAAGAAACTTATAAAGATACTTGATACAAGCAATATTTCTGAATTCGAAATAGAAGAAGAAGGAACAAGAATCAAATTAGCAAAGCCAAGACCTGAATTAATTGCAAACACATCGCATGTAACAATTCCGTCTTACCAGCCGCAGGCTGTCATTGAGACTGTTTCCGGAGGATCAGCGAATGAACCAAAAACAGCAGTTGAATCAGTTAACTCTGCAAAAAGCGAGAAGATCATTGAAGTGAAATCGCCGATGGTCGGTACTTTTTATTCAGCGCCCAGTCCTGATGCCGATCCTTATATAAGCGTTGGAAGCAATGTTTCAGCCGGAACAGTACTATGCATAATAGAAGCGATGAAATTAATGAATGAGATCGAAGCGGAAGTTTCAGGTAAAATTGTAAAAATCCTTGTAGAAAACGCACAGCCTGTTGAATACAATCAGCCTCTTTTCTTAATTGAAAAGAATTAGATTACCGGTTTCATAATCCGTAAAATTTAGATTATTATTAAAATCAAATGATAAAAAAATTATTAATAGCCAACAGAGGTGAGATTGCATTAAGGATCATAAGAACTTGCAAGGAAATGGGTGTGAAAACCGTAGCAATTTACTCTGATGCTGATAAAGATTCTCTTCATGTTAAATTTGCCGATGAAGCTGTATGTATTGGAGCTCCTGTTTCAAAAGAAAGTTATCTAAATATTCCGAGAATTGTTTCTGCAGCCGGAATAACAAATGCAGATGCTATACATCCGGGTTACGGATTTTTAGCTGAGAATGCAGATTTTGCAGAGATATGCCTGAATTCCAACATTAATTTTGTAGGTCCTTTGCCGGGAATGATATCTTCAATGGGAAATAAATCACTTGCTAAAGATACTATGCGGAATGCCGGCGTACCTGTAATACCCGGCAGTGACGGAGTGGTGAAGGATGTGAATGAGGCGCGCGAATTGTGTATAAAGATCGGGCTTCCCATTATGATAAAAGCATCTGCCGGCGGCGGCGGAAAAGGTATGAGAATTGTCCGTGAAATGGAAGAAGTGGAGACGGCATTTGTGACAGCCAAGTCCGAAGCAATGAGTTCATTTTCTAATGATGATGTATATATTGAAAAATTCGTTGACAAACCAAGGCATATTGAAATTCAGCTTATCGGCGATAAACACGGAAACATTATTTCTCTCGGGGAAAGAGACTGTTCAATTCAGAGAAGGCATCAGAAATTAATTGAAGAATCCCCTTCTCCTTTTATTGACGACGACATAAGGGATAAAATGTCACAGGCAGCAATTCTCGGCGCAAAGTCCGTAAATTACATCGGCGCGGGCACAATTGAATTCCTCGTTGACAAAGATAAGAATTTTTACTTTATGGAAATGAATACCCGTATTCAGGTAGAGCATCCGGTTACTGAGGAAATTACAGGTATTGATCTCATTAAAGAACAAATCAGGATTGCAAACGGTGAAAAACTGGGCAAGAGAAAAATTAAGCTTCACGGTCATGCAATTGAATGCAGGATAAATGCAGAAGACCCGGAAAATAATTTCAGACCTTCGCCGGGACTTGTTACGGCTTTCAATCAGCCGGGCGGATTCGGAGTAAGAGTCGATACTCATTGCTACGCAGGCTACAGGATACCTCCATATTACGATTCGATGATAGGAAAATTAATAACGTTTGCTGCCACCAGAGAAGATGCAGTTAAAAAAATGTCCAGAGCTCTTGATGAATTCATAGTCGAAGGAGTGAAAACCACCATACCTTTTCATCAGATGATTATGCAGAATGAAAATTTCCTGAACAATGATTATGACACGGGATTTATTGACAGTTTAAACAACAATATTTAAATAAAGCATTCAAATAAGAAATTGATTAAAAATTTCATAAAGATTTCAGTTGTAATTTTACTTGCGATTCTGTTTTCCGATCAGGTCATATTTGCGGCAGCTCCGAAAAATAAGGTGCAGGCATCTCAGAACATCTCTGTAGATTCTGCTGTGAAAAAAGATACTGTAAATGCGAATATAAATCCTTCAGCTCTTCCAATTGACACATCGGCATCTATAAGGAAACAGGAGATAATTACTACAATAGATACTGCAAAGAAGATTGATTCGGTATTGACAGCGCCTGAAGGTGAAAATACAGTGACAAATACGAAACTGTTCACTTATATACTTCTAACGCTTCTTGGATTAGGTCTTTTCTTCTTTATTTTTGTAATAAATCTTTTCAAGACATTCCACAAAAAAAAATCCACGAGACAATCTTTGCTTCTGAGCTGGAGCTTGTTTTTAATAGTTACCATTATATGGATTTTCATAGTCTGGGGACTGATAGCGGGATTCTGGACATCAGCATCGTTTATGGTTGTTGTGATTTTTCTATTTATAATAAGTCTGATAATGACTATAATAGCCGTTAAATCAAAGTAACTTAAGGTGCAGCCGTAATTATTTATAAATTCCATAAATTCTCTTTTATATAATGAAAAAACACTATGCGTTAATCTTAGGAGCGTCAAGCGGATTCGGAAAATCTATTTCACTTGAACTGGCAAAAGACGGAGTAAATATTATTGGAGTTCACCTTGACAGAGCTACAACGATGCCCGATGTAAACCAGCTTGTAACAGATATCAGATCACGTAGAGTGGAAGCGCATTTTTTCAACGTAAATGCAGCTGATGCTTCTAAAAGAGATGAAATTATCTCCGAGATACAAAAGATATTTTCAAATGATAAAGAATCCACCATCAAGGTATTGGTGCACTCTCTTGCGTTCGGAACTTTGCGTAACTTTATTTCGGGTAATCCGGCTGAATGCATCAATCAGAAACAAATTGAAATGACTCTCGATGTAATGGCCAACAGTATTGTTTACTGGACTCAGTCTGTAATATTTAATAAATTAATGGTTACGGGCGGAAAGATCTATGCAATGACTTCGTCAGGAGGTTCTAAGCAAATAGAGTTTTACGGAGCTGTCTCAGCAGCCAAAGCATGTCTGGAATCTTATGTAAGACAGCTTGCAATGGAACTCGGAAAGATCGGAATTTCCGTGAATGCAATAAGAGCAGGAGTAACTGAAACACCTGCACTATTGAAGATTCCTAACAGCCAGAAAATCATAGACAATGCTAAGCAGAGAAATCCTCAGGGACGTTTGACATTACCTGAAGAGATAGCGGAATTTATTGTTGATAACTATAAAAGAAATTCACACTGGATGACCGGAAATATAATAAATATTGACGGAGGTGAAAGCGTTGTGGAATTATAACAGCTAATTTGAATTTATTCAACTGACATTTTTAATATGGATGAAAATTTAAATATTAACAGGCAAAAAAACGATCCGAACATGATACTTGATATTTCAGCCAAAGAAAAACTCGAGCTGAAAACTCAGGAATTAATGCCTACAATTATTATAGGTCTGGGAGGAACCGGCAAGGAAGTTCTTCTCAGAATCAGAAGACAGTTCGTCGAAAAATACGGTGCTATAACTGAATTTCCTATAATATCATACCTATACATTGATACTGACAATGCCCCTTCCGAAGAGAGCGGTATAGCGAGGGAAAGGGACTTTCTCATAAACGAAATTGATTTTCAGCCTTCCGAAAAAATTTTCCATCCGGTAAATCCTTCTGATTACATATTCAGGATTCAGGACGTTCCTCATATTAAAGAATGGCTGAGCACTACAGGGGAGATTGCCAAGCTCGGAACAATGAATACCGGCGCGGGTCAGATAAGACCTGCGGCACGGCTTGCATTTTTTCATAATTATGACGAGATAGTCTCGAAACTGACAGCTTCTAAATCGAGGATCACAGATTCAAGATCCATAAATCAGGTAAAAGATATCCATAAGATAAAAAATGTTAATACGGACAAAATAAATGTTTATGTTGTAACATCAGTCAGCGGGGGGACAGGTTCAGGAATGATGCTCGATATGGGTTTTCTTATCAGAAGCATTTTCAGGAATCAGGCGGTTTCCACATGTTATGTAGTGCTGCCCAAAATATTTCAGTCTTACGGAAAGGAAAGGGTTTTTGCGAACGGTTATGCAGCTCTTAAGGAATTTGAATATTACAATCTCAAAAACACATTTGAAGTGTCATGGAAAAAAAACGAACCGCATACTTTCCAGCCCGGAGTATATGACGATACTTATATTATTGACGGAGAAAATTCAAGGAACCTTTCATTATCTGACCAGAATAACCGTGATATTTATAAAATGCTTGCTGATACGATCTTCAATGATTTCTCCAATTCTGATTTTGCAAATTACAAAAGAGGGGTCAGGGTAAACCTTGTACAGTACAAACAGAGATTATGGCCGGATGATAATTCGGTAACGGATAATACTTATTCAAGGAAATACTCTTCGCTCGGTCAGGCAACTATTTCAATACCGGTTGACAGGATCATAATTTCCTGCGCTTATAAGCTGTGCGAAGACATCATCAATTATTATCTCACTTATGCCGAAGGTTCACAGAGTGAAGTGGATAACTATCTGATAAGCGAGTTCCTTCCTGAACTCGGGCTTCTTGAATCAAAAAATAAATTTCAGATTCTTGACTCTCTTTATAAAAGCGGCGAGAAGACTTCAATTCAGTCGAATATAAAATCATTCCTGACAAATATTCAGAATGATCTGATAAGCGGTAAAAGAGGAAACAACTGGTCTTCATATCTTCTGGCTGAAAAGATGAAATTCGATACTAACTTCAGGGATGATAACGATGTAAACAGACAGGGAATGTTCCTTTCCCAGATATTTTCAAACAGGACAAAGAATCTTCAGAATATTCTCGGAGACAGGGACAGAAATGTCATCGGCGCTCTTGAAAGAAAGATTAATTCTCTTGTTAATGATTCAACACGCGGAGTATTTTATGCTATCAATCTTCTTAAAAGACTTCAGTTCGTTCTTACGGACGGTAATTTTGACTACATTCCGAAATATGAAAAAGAGATAAAGGATCTGCAGTCTGTTGTCACAAAACTAGATGCTGAATTCAAAAGAAAATTTCAGGAATTAAAGGAAGATGAAACAAGATCTAAGCTCAATGTTCTCCGCAAATCAGCCATGACAGGCACATTGGAGAAAGTTCTGGGTAATATGGAAGAGTATTACAATACTCTGGTGAAGCTTAAATCACGATACTATGCAAGGGAAATATGCCTCAGGATTCTCGCTCTCATTGAAACAAAGGAAAAAACTGCCAATGACAGGATTATTTCTTCCGGTCTGATTTCCGATCTCAATAAACTTACCGGAAACCTCGGAGTTTTGAAAAATAATTTTCAGAAAAAGTACAGATACTTTATACAGAAACAGGAAACGAGTTTCAATATGATGATTTATGATCCCGATGAAGTAAAGGATGTTTATTATGCAAGATACATTGGTACAGGCCCGGCATCTCAGGAAATCATAAAAAATCTTTCCAATAAACTTCTGAAAGAACTCGGAGCTTCTGATGTAACTGACATTGTAAATATACTGAGCGAAAGGGATGCACAGATAATTGAAAGCCGAATGCTTTCTTTTGCCAGGAAACAATTCGAGAATATCAGAGAGGATTTCAACATAACGGATTTGCTGTTTGACAAAGATGCCATAAGGAGTGAATCCAAAATCAGAGGAATGTTCAATCAGGCATTTCCATGGCTGAGGACAAGGGAAATTCCGGGAAGTTTTAAGCTTGATGAATCGGCAAAGAAGTTTTACATTGGTATAAAGACAAATACTTCTTCTTTTAAAAAATTTCAGTCGCTGATTCAGTCTATAGCAGGCTCAACCGTAGAGTTCAAGGATTCAGCGGATAATTCCTCAATTACATTTTATTCCGAATGGGCGGGTTTTCCTTTGTTCTATTCATATACGATTGCCGAAGAGATGAAACCTTATTATAAGCAGCTTTCTCAGAATCACAATGTAGATCTTCACATAAATAAAAATTATTTTATCTATCACGACATTATTCCTCTGAATGATGAAGAAAAGATGAGACTTGATGAAGCTTATAAGGCATATCTGCTCGGGCTTATATTCGGAGTTTTTGATATTATTCCCGAAACTGAAACATCTAAAGCCATATACAAATATATCAAGCAGGAAGGAATTACCGTTAAGAGAGTGGAACAGCTTGGTATAGAGTCAAGGCTTATAAACAGATTATTTGAGGAGCAGGGAAAAGACTCCCTGAGATACAGGATTCTGAAAGATGCCGAGACAGTTCAGAACCGTTTTTTTATAGCAGGAAGATTAACCGAAATGCTGGCTCTGTATGAATATTATTACGATGTAATTTACAAACCTCAGGAGTTTGATATCTCTGGTCACGCCAAGACTAAGATTGAAACTTATCAGTTTAAAATTCTGAGAAGTCTTGCTAAAGAGATTGAAGATAAGATATCCTTAATTGAAAAAGATGCGTTTTCAGAAAGAGTTATTTTTCTCAAGAATAATCCGGATGAAATTTCCGTCCTTGTCGGTGACGGAGATAAGAGATCATTAAAAGTAAGCGAATTACTGAACACTGAGAACGAAACGGCTGCCGGGGATAAACCTGATAACGGCAAGGATAAGTCATTATCGATGAAAAAACTCAGGGAATTCAAGGAAGCACTTGACGACGGATTGATATCAGCAGAAGAGTATGAAAAAGCAAAAAAGGAATTTTTAAAAATTTAATTTTTTCAGGTGCCTAACTACGATTATAAATGTGAAAACTGCGGACATGAGTTTGAAATCTTTCAGTCAATGAAAGATGATAAACTGAAAAAATGTCCTGAATGCGGAAAGAATAAGCTGGTAAGGCTGATAGGAAGCGGCGGAGGATTGATTTTCAAGGGATCGGGATTCTATCTGACGGATTATAAAAACAAATCATCCGACACATCAGTCACAGCCGGTTCTTCAAAAGAATCGTCAGCTGAATCTTCAAAGGATGATTCTGCAAAGAAACCCGCTACAGGAACTGAAACCGCAAAGACGGAGACTAAAAGCTCGGATAAAAAGAGTCAGGAAAAGAAAGTAACGGAAAAAAAAAGAAACGAAGCCAAAGTCACTGACAAGAAATAGCAGCATGGATTATTTTTTATTCAGTAAATACCTGTCAAGATTAAAATTCTCACCCAGATAAAGTTTTTTGACCATCTCATCATTTGCGAGTTCATCTGCGCTTCCGGATCTGAATATTTTCCCGTCAATCAGTATATAAGCCCTGTCAACAATTGATAATGTTTCATGGACATTATGATCCGTAATGAGGACTCCGATGCCTTTATTCTTTAAAGCCGAAACTATTTTCATGATTTCTTCGGAAGCAATCGGGTCTATTCCTGCAAATGGTTCATCCAATAAAATAAACTTGGGATCAGTGGCAAGACATCTTGCTATTTCGGTTCTTCTCCTTTCTCCTCCGGAAAGAGTATATCCTTTTGAATCCTCAATCTTTTTAATATGAAAATCATTCAAAAGGATTTCACATTTTTCTTCTCTCTCCTTTTTATCCAGGTCCATAAACTGCAGTATTGACAGTATATTTTCCCTGACAGTCATTTTTCTGAAAATTGAAGCTTCCTGCGGCAGGTAACCTATACCAAGTCTTGCTCTTTTATACATTGGAAGTTTTGTGATTTCTTCCCTGTCAAGCTCTATTTCGCCTTCATCAGGTTTTATCATTCCGCAGATCATGTAAAATGTCGTGGTTTTTCCGGCACCATTGGGTCCAAGCAGTCCCACTATCTCACCCTGTTTAAGCTCAAGCGAGACATTATCTACAACGCAGCGCTTACCGTACTCTTTTATAATTTTAGTTACCTTTAACTGGCTCAAGAAATCAAATTTTAATTCAACGGTTTTTACTTATAATGGAAAGCATATCTTCAACTGCCTTCTGCAGACCCGTAAAAACTGATCTTGCTATCAGAGAATGTCCGATGCTGACTTCCCTTATCTCATGGATATTCAGGATGGGAAAAATATTATTGTAATTCAGTCCGTGTCCGGCAGTAACAATGAGCCCGAGTTCTGATGCCATTCTTGCCGTCACTGCAATTTTGCTGAGTTCATTTATCTGATCTTTTTCGGTTCTGGTGTTTGCATATTTTCCAGTATGTAGTTCAATAATATCAGCATTGAGTTCAACAGAAAGATCTATGTTCACAGGTTCGGGGTCAATAAATAAACTCACGGCAATTTCCTTTGACTGAAGTTCCCTTATAAATTCCTCATACCGTTTTTTATCCTGGGAAATATTCAGTCCGCCTTCAGTAGTCAGTTCTTTTCTTTTTTCCGGGACTAAAGTGACGACATCCGGGAGAATTTCACATGCTATTTTGAGCATTTCATCTGTAGCAGCCATTTCAAGATCTAACTTTGTCTTAACCATTTCACGGATCAGTCTTACATCACGGTCATTAATATGCCTTCTGTCTTCCCTGAGATGGCAAACAATGCCCTCTGCACCTGCAAGTTCGCATACAACCGCAGCTGCAACCGGATCAGGTTCATTTTCTCCTCTTGCTTCCCTTAAAGTTGCAACATGGTCGATGTTTACAGCTAATTTCATAATGAGATAATTTGTGTTATAAAAGGTTTCTCTAAAATACTTAATACGGTTCTAAATAAAAATCGATAATTAAATTACAGCTGTTCCGTACAAAACATTTATAAAGATATCATTATAAAATACTTGTGATGAAAGTGCTGTAATTCCCTGAATTAAATAATACAGAGCAGTTGAAGGACAAGCAGTTGAATATTAATTACAGCTGTTAAAAAACCGGACAAATTAATTTCCAGATTTAAATATCATTAAAATCTAAAAAATAAATTGTAAAAATCGGTTACTCCGGTTCCGTAATTATTGCTGAGGGATCTTAATGTGGAGACACCGTCTATAAATAGCATAACAACCCAGTGAAGGATCCAGCTGTAAATAAATGAACGGCTTCTCAGTGCCTGGATCCCGAGTATAAGACCGGCAAAAATGGATGCAAACAGTTCAATCTCCGGCTTGCCTTTGTGTAAAATAAAGAAAGGTATCATCTGAATAAAAACAGTGTAATAACCGAATTTCTCCTTTAAACCGAACAGCATATAACCTCTCCAGAAAAATTCCCATCCGAGCATATATACAAGAACGCATAATTCATAAATAAAAAATACAGTAAAATTTTCTTTTACCTTTGACCCTCCCTGAGGATAAGTAGAAGCAAAAGTCTGGGATCCGGAAACAAACCAGACAGTTATGAACATTACAGTAAGAAATATTAATGAAGTTATTATTCCGAATTTTTTATCTCCAAGTGTAAAACCGTATGAGGAAAGTTTTTCCCGGAAAATAAATTTCACTGAAAGGACGGGAAGGATAAACATTAAAGATCCGTCTGTCAGAAACCAGTATATCCGGGAGAAAAATCTGTCCCGGCTGAAGTTTTCGTAATAGAAATTCGGAGAAGCAATCACAATAGAAAGAAAAGTAATGATAGCTACTGACAGGAATATATAAGATATTTTGAAGTCCAGTTTTCTTACTTCGGTGATCAGTGCTTTAATTTCAACGGATATATAATTAAGCAGATTTGTCATTGCAATTTTTTCTTAATTATATACTGAAGCTTTTGAGGTTCTATTTTCAGTAAATTTAATTCATCCGGAATATTTACATTCGGAATAATAAACCCGAGTGTGTCCCCTTCTATAATATTGAATTCCACGCTCACTTTTATATCGGACGCGGATATCTGAGAAAGCTGTTCAACTCCGCCTCTTACAGACAAACTGACTCTTGGCGGTATAAGAAGAACCTCTTTATCATCCGGAATATTTTCTATATTCACCGCTACATCATCAAAACTTTTTTCGGCGGACAGCTCCACTTTGTAATAATAGCTTATCTGACGAGGATCAATCTTTATGATATTTGAAAGTGTGTCTTTTAATCTGATCGTCCCCGAAATATCGGAGTTTACATTGTTGAAGTATTTTGTTTCAGTCGGAACTGCCTTTATTCTGTTAACAAGATATGAAGAGCCCTGTATAATGACTGAATCAGGAGTAAAGACCGGATTTCCTATTATGCTGTATCCGTCTTTCAGATTGACTACAATATTATTTTTTACAGGTATGATTTTAGAGGATACTTTATCAAAACTAATGCTGATCGTATCAGGATTTATTTTTATTACTGATACATTCGGCTGAAGATTCAGTCTTTCACTGACGAATTGTTCTGAAATGATTCTTGTATCTTTTTTTAATTTGGAAATATCCAGAGAATACTTCAGATCTTTTGAAATCAGCAGACTTATCAGATCCCAACCTTTGCCTCTCACGGTAACGTCTATAGAATTCGGAATTTCCTCAGAAAGCGCCTGTGATTTTGAAGACTGTACTTCCACCGGAATAATCAGATCAACAGAGTAGTTTGAGTTTAAATTAATGTACAGCCACAAAGCCAGTCCGAAAATAAATGAGAAAATTAATATTAAGTAGTTTTTTTGCACTAAGACGGAATCAGTTTTTTAATTCTTTTTCCCAGTCATTGTTTCTCAGTTCGTCTCTTAATGTACTGTGAACCAGATCATAAATTCCCGTAGACTGTTCCTTTTCGATAAAAACGCATTTAGCGCCTCCTTCTAATGAGTTATAATTCCAGATTTCATAACTCTTTGAACTTATCTGGTAAGGAAATCTTTCAATGTCATCCGGCTTGCCGTAAGTGACATAGATCCTGCCTCTGTCTGTTTTCCATCCTTCTCTGTATGATTCTTTAAAACTCTTATTTGCTTCGTTTATTTTTTTAAAATAATTCATTTTGTATTCATTTACGGGTGTTGCGGGATTATTATCCCTTGCTTTCCAGAATTCAAACATAAATTTCCTTTTATCTTCAAGCTTACTCAGATTCTTAAAACTTTTTGTTTCGAAATCAGATCTTATGTAGACAGAAAGATCAAACTCCCTGTCAAGATCTTCTTCTTTCATCTGAGAATATCCGCTGGTAAGATAATTCTGGGATGATGCATTGCCGGAGATGTTTGTCTTATTGTCATTCAGGTTATATACAAATATTTTTTTTTCTTTTGAAGAAAATACTTTACCGTTTTGATTCTCAAGTAATACTTCCAGAAAGTAAATGCCTGAATGCAGAGTATCTATTCCGATAGTTCCGTATTCTGCGAGAGATCTGCTGCCGGGTTTGATATTTTTATCCGAATTAATTATTAAATTCCTGTTGATGTCATAAATTCTTTTCTGAACTGTGTAACTGCTGTCAGGGCTGAGGTTGTATAATTCAAAATAAAAATAAATTATTTTCAGATTGTTTCCGAATAGAGCGGGAGGATTTGGAATTACTAAAAGAGTATTTTTATAAAAACTGTTCTGCTGGTCACCGGATTTTCTTATGTCCGAAGCAATTTCCACATCGCTCATGGTTGTTTCACTTATGTTTTCCTGTATATTTAAAATATATTTAAGCGTATCCGAATGATTAATGTTTTTTGAATCAGTCCCCGTTATCTCGAGTAAATATTCCCCGTCCTGTATTGAGACATTAAGCTGACCGATTAAATTTTTCTTTAATTCCTGCCCGGAAGTATCTTTCACTGTTGAACTGCTGTTGTATTGCTGATCAAACTTAACATTATTTCCGCTTTTATCGGAAATTTTTATTCCTATGATTACAACTGCATTATATTCGCCTTTTTCAAAACTATATTTAAGCGACTTCATGTAAAACGAATAATAAATTTCCAATAAAGCCTTATTATCACTTCCTTTATATACTGCATAATCAGAATTAAACTGGAATGAATCTTCACAAAATACTTTTTCAGATCTGAATGTTATAAAAGCTGCTATTATTAAAAACCATCTTATTATTTTCATGATCATAGATTATTGAAATTTAAAAAAATAAAAAAAGGCAATTCTTTTATAAGAATTACCTTTTTTAATTTAAGATAAAAATTTTCTACCTAAAAACCCAGATTGAAAGTAAAAAACTGGTTTGTAGAATTAAAAGATGACTGATCTACAACTCTGTATGCATAGTCAAATCCTATATTAACTCCGCCAACCGGGTATCTCAACCCGATTCCGAATGAAGGACCGAATAATGATTCATCTTTTTCCTTATCAGGCAGAACTTTTAAAGCACCTCTTAAAAACAGGTAATTGTTATAATTGTATTCAAGACCGAATTTATATTCATCACTGGCATAAGACGAATTCTGGAATGTTGTTGACAGATTCAGGAAATTATTTTTATTTAAATTGGCTTTATATGACAAGCCGATTTCAAGATTTGTAGGTAATTCAAATTCCTGAAGAGTAACTCTTCTTACGACATTAACTCCGTTTTCCACAAATGTCCTGTCAAGTCCCGGTCCGTCAAATTTCATTCTTGGTCCAAGGTTCTTTAAAGCTATACCGAATCTTATTCCGCTTTGACCGGCAATATACTGCAGTCCGAAGTCGAAAGCAAAACTGTTTGAACTTACATTGGCGATATTCTCGCTGATGTATTTTATATTTGTGCCAAAATTAATTTTATCAGTCATAGCACGGGCAAAACTTAAATTTCCGATTATATAAGTCGGACTGAATGTTTCGCCGGTACCTTCAGGAGCAAAAACAGTTGTTACAAGTTCAGGATCTCCGAAATTCAGATTCTTGATCGAAAATCCCAAGACGCCCATATTACCGATTTTTACTGCGCCGCCTGCATACTGAACGCTCATATCAGCAACATAATTCATATAAGAAAACATTGCCTCGCCGGTTTTTGAATTAATCTTTGCGAGTCCTGCAGGATTCCAGTACATTGATTCAATACCGGTAGTGCTTGCAAGATTGGATCCCTGTAAAGATGTTCCAATAGAGCCTACAGGAATCAGAAGTTCATCAGCTGCATTCAGACCAAGTTTATTCCTCGGTCCTGAATATGACAATGATGAAACAAATAATGTTACAATTAATATTAGTATATATTTTTTAAGCATTTTAAATTCTCCTTATTTTAAGTTAGAGATCCGGGCTGTAAAAAACCCGGATCTCAGAAATATTAGAAACCTATCCTTTCTTCAGATGTAAATATTGCAAGTTTAATTATTTTTTCCCCAATACCCGGTGCTTCTATTAAAGCAATGTACATACCGGAAGCAATAGGTACGGCTTCGAGATTTTTTATATCCCAGGTTAATGTAGATTCATCATTGTTTTTCTCGAGCTTTCTGATGAAATCTCCGCTTAACGTGTATATTTTTATGTTACATACTTTTGGTAATCTTCTGAAAGTAATATTTCTGTCAGAAGCATTTCTCTGAATATCGCTGAAACCATAGAAAGGATTAGGAACTGCCCTGATTTTATCCAGATCACCTTTTGATTTTGCAAGTTCATTGTTTCCTACTATAGGTGCAGTGGTTTTAAATTCATAAAATAAGGGAACGCCTGTGTACTGTACAGGTCTGGTGACTGTGTACGGATAAATTGTAAATTTATCACCTGACTTAAAGTCCATTGAATTGTTAATTCTCTTTGGATTCCAGACATAAGTTATATCAAATTGATTTTGGTTAGTTCTCAGGTTCTTTGAGGTATAAAATGTATTCTCTGTTTCGCTGTAATCTGAAGCAAAAATATACAATATTTCGAGTCCGCCTGTTCTGTATGTTGTCGGATCCCACTTACCATTTACTTTACCTCTTCCTACTTCGACACTTACTCCGTTCACAGTTGCAAATAATGAATCATTATTTTCAAGGAATGCACAGTTAACCTGTCTTTTTACGGGTGTTGCAAGACTGTCACCTGCATCGATAACTTCATAAACCTTAAACGGCACTCTTCTCATATCCTGATATCTGAAAGCCGGTCCGGTAGAAATAATATAAGGAGCAAATGACGGATCAACCGGCGGGAAAATTGTATTATTTACATATCTGTAAGCCATTTGTCCGCTGTTTTCGTCTGAAAACTCAATTACAACTTTTTTCAGTCTTTCCGGAGTTATAGTTGTTCCGGTACCGCTGAAAGTGTTGGCATTAGGATATGAAAGACTCATACTCTTGTTCTGATATGGTCTCTGAGTTGCGTATCCTCCGAGTGTATCCACACCTTTTAAATATACATTTGATGCAGGTTCATATTGCCATCCCTGAAGTTTTGCCTGAGTACTGTCTCTTGGAGTATCTAAATCTCTGATAACACCGGTATTAAGAATTTTCTGAACCTTGATTAATACTCCGTCTATAATTTTTGACGAATCATCGGGGAATGTCGTTCCCAGTGATGATTTAATGTATTTATTCGCCTTACTCAGTGTATCATATGAAACTCCGCTGTTTTCAGATCTTAAAATACTGTAAGTAGTATCAGGAGCATTAAAATTAATTCTGTAAAGAGCAGTCTTCAGAAGATCCTGATTTTTTACTATTGGCATTACTCCCAAATCTCTTCTGTTTGTGTTTAATGTATCTCCGTTTTTGATGGAGAATTCACTTCCGGCAACAGGTGACTGAGGAATTATGGTTCTTATTGCGGAAATGAACGGACTTCTTACAACTTTTCTGTCTGTCTTTTGCTTTGGATTTGTTCTGTAAGCATAAGATACAATTGCAAATTTATATGTGTTTCCGTAAATTAGATTCGTACTTCCACCGTTTTCTTCAGGGAATGCAGTCTGAGTAACCAGATAATTCCTGAAAATTCCGGTGTTTGGAAATCCATTAGGTATAGGAGCTGTATAATAAGGAACTACCGGGAAATTTCCGTACTGAGGTACGCCATTCACGCTTATTCCGGTAGGTAAAGTGTCAATAATAATACCAACCGTATCAATTCTGTCGTATATCTGAAGTAACTTTATATTATTGTTAATGCTTGCAGGATCATTGAAATCAGGAATATTAACCGCAGATCTTCTGATTTCATAAATCTCATATCCTTCAAACTTCAGAAAGCTTGTATCGCTTCTTGGCTGAAGTAATGAGTCCCATATTAAATATGATTCTGATCTGTCTCCCCATGCAAATGAAATATTCGCGTGTCCAAGTTCGCTGTTTTGTGCACCTATACTTACTGTTACATCCGGTGACGGAGGAGGAGGATTTACTGCAAAGTTGGAATTGTAAAGTGACTGTGCAGTAGCATCAACTCTTTTTAACTGTGTAACTGAATTTAAGTTGCTTGTACCCTTTGCTACAAATTGTCCTAAAACTATTACCTGTGTATCTCCGGGAGCAACATTGAATGTTGAATCTCCGGAATTAAAAATAAATCTTCTGTCTCCGGGAGGGCTTACTTCAGGAGTTCCTGTTATCGCTCCGCCGCAGTTTTTAACTACTGCTAAATTTGAGACACCGTTTGTTCCTCTTTCAGACCAGCCGGTAAATCTTTCCGGATCTCCGGGATAGCAGAATTTTGTCGGCTGCAGCGTGCCCGGATATAACCATGGGGTACCGTCTTTTTTAATACCTGTCTGATATCTGTATGCTTCTAAAGGTGAACCGGGATCCTGCTCACACTGAGCTCCGCCCGAACCAGTATTTGTAAAATATACAAATGAAGATAAACCAATTTCTTTTCCTTGTTTCGTAACTCTGTTTGATGAACCCGGAGGGAAATAATATGAGACCGAATCATTCGGATTACTTGTTCTGATTATCGGACTCTGGAAAAAATCCATTCCGGAAGCCGGTGGTGATTGTCCGTAAGATGGCGGAGTACCGCTTCCGTCAATATTATCCGCATTATAACAAAATGCCATATTTTTATTTCCCGAAATTGCTGATGTATCACAGCCAATATAATCATCAGTTGCATCTCCTAAATCAGGATCTACTACAACGCTGAAGAAAGTCCTTTCCCATGTTGTATTTGACTTGTTGATTACGACCCAGTTGACAAACTGAAGGTCTTCAAGTCCCTGTGTGTTGTAACCCCATAAAGTCAGATGAATTTCTGCATTTATTGGAGGAGTTCCCCCTCCAAATCCTTCTCCGACAGCATGTCTTTCAGGAAATCCGTCAGTCATACATAAAAACAAAGTTTGCTCGGCATCTTTAATTCCCGGAATATCTATCCCGGGAGTGTAAATACCGTCATTATTGACATCTACATAAGGCGCTCCGAAAGGAACCATATCACCCCACGCGGCATAATCCGCACTGTTAGTTGCATTATCACCGGCTTTAATTTTGTATATTCTGAATCTGGAATCTGTTTTTACGACACCATTTTCATCAATATATCCCGGAGCATACTCACCTGCATAAGATGCTGCTGCCTGTCTTATTGCTCCGTTATAATAACATCCGATGGAAAGTCCGGAAGTAAATATAGCAAACCGCGATGAACCGGCTGGCCACATAAATCCGGGAGTATTGTTTGTTCTTATATCCTGATTGAATGTACCTGTATTCTGAAACCATGTATCTACTCTGTTAGGATCAAACCTTGCCTGCAGTTTTACAAAAGCACTCGTACTGTTTGGATTATTATTGTCCAAAATCAATGCGCCGCTGTTTTTTGCATTATAAGGATTGTCATTCCTTGGTTTGGAATAACCAAACTGAGCAGTAATTATTATTAAAAATATATATATAAGTTTATTCATATTCGTTAAGTTTTGAATTTATAAATTTTAGAAACTCAGTTTGATACCAAATCTTACCTGACGCGGAGTTCCCCAGTTTGTTATATCCGCAATTCTTATTTTGAAATTATCTTTGTATAATTGCGATGCAGCTGAGCCTGTCGGAGTGTTAAGATATCCGTTATCATCCGGGCGTCCAGTGCTGCCGTATACTTTATTGATTAATTCGGAATTAAACAAATTCAGGACGTATACATAAAAGTTTAAATTCGTCTTTGCTATCTTTATAGTCTTGTCGATTTTTGCATCTAATCTTAAATTCCAGTTTGTATAAACCTGATTTTTGGTTGACTTTACAAGACCGTCATCTACAAAAGCACCTACAGGTAATTCCCTTGCTGTATAAGGTCTTCCGCTGTTAAAACTGAACAATGCATTCATTCCAAGATTAGACAACACTCCACCCCAGAATCCTTTCGGTACATCTGTAGATCCGAATCTGTAATCAAGATTTATGTTACCTGTGTGTCTTTGATCATAGTCCTGAGGAAAAGCGAATTTAGGTAATTCAGCATCAGGATTGTTTGCAAGCTGGAATTTTGTGTTCGGATCAGATCCGATTCCCGAAGCAAATAACAAAGTGTATGATATATCAACTGCTAATCTGTTAACTCTTCTCATACTTAAATAAAAATCCAGACCTCTTGAAATACTGAAGTCTGTGTTGGCATATAATGCGTATCCTGACGGAACAGTGGCTGAACCGGCAATTCTTGTAACACCGATCTGGTCTTTTGTTTCTTTATAATAAGCCGTAAGTCCCATATTCAGATAATCACCTACTGCCTGTTTAAATCCAAATTCATAAGAAGTTAATTTCTCTGGCGTAAGAGCTGAATTTTCCGCTACGTTCTGTACTGAGTTTGCAAAGAAGTATTTGAATGCAAGCTTGTTTATGTATAGAAAATCTAACGGAGGCATCTGAATAAATTTTCCAAACTGTGCTACGAATATTGTTTTATCTGTAACAGGAAATGAAAAACCTAATCTCGGGCTGAAATACAACTCACCTTTGCTTTTCTGGTAAGCTTCATCGCTCAATAGTTCGCCTGTACTCGATAATAAAACTTTCGGATCTTTTAAAACATCAGTATTAACATCAAGGTAATCCATTCTGATACCTGCATTTACAGTCAGATCACTGAAATCAACTTTATCCCTTAAATAAAGAGCAGCTACAATAGGATGCTTAGCCTCTATATCTTCATTGGAAACGATCTGATTTCCGAACTGATCGCGAACATCATAACCATAGGAATTCAGAAGTACATTCCTTCCAAACCATAAGTCCTGAGGATTTACCTGGTAAATCGGTGTGCCGGTTGCAGTGTCAAGTCCTACTATCGAATTTGCTGCAACTGACATTGGAGCGAAATTTACTTTTCTTAATGTATGGTATCTGTATTCTCCTCCGAACTTTATGTCATGATCACCGTATTTTTTTGATAAAAGCGAATATGATGCATCTAATTTTCCTCCGGAATATTCGAGTTCCTTTTTATCGTAACTATTGAATATTCTTCCGTTCTTAACAAATACATTTGCATAATTCGGATCAGCTTCAAGTCTTGTCCCTTGTCCGGTTATACCGGGATTCCATAATGTATCACCATATTTAAACCATTCATCTTTGAAATATGCATCCTGCGTGATATTACTGTTTTTGTAATAATTTCCCTGTAATTCATAGAAGAATTTTGACGATACTGTATGAATTATCCTTGCATAATACTGCTGATCTTCTACAATATTTAATGGAGCTCTGTCTGTGTTTGTCAAAGCCCACGATTGCACAAAATTTCTTGCGTGTTTATCTGTTCTTAAATAACCTAATTTTAATTGAATAGGTATCTTTGATTTTTTTATCTGTGATAAATCAAAATTTAATCTTCCGCTGTATGACCATAATTGCGTATTGTAATTTTTAATAATGCCGTCTTCAAAAATCTTATCGGCAATCCAGCTTGGATTTGTAACACCTAAAAACTGTCTTTCAACTCCACCGTAGAAATTTATAACACTGCTCAGATTTTTTGACGGAATTAAAGGACCGCCGACTGAGATATTGTATAAATTATATTGCTGCGATTTTGTATCAATCCAGTTACCTGAAATTGCATCTGTTATTCCTTCTATAGATCCCGAATATCTGTCAGATCCGCTCTTTGTAGTAACATTGATGACTCCATCCAATGCGTTACCATATTCTGCACCGAATCCGCCTGTCAATACTGCAAGCTCTTGTAATAAACTATTAGGTACAAATGCTGTAGATGTACCGTCAACAGGATTTGTTGTGGAAACTCCGTCTACAATGATCGAGTTCGTAGACTTTCTTCCGCCTCTGATATTGATATTTGATCCTCTTTCATCCGTAACAACCCCTGCTGTAACTGCAGCAAGATTCTGAATTCCCCTGATTCCTGAGTTTTCAATTTGTTCCTGCCCTACAAGTCTTCCGCTCTGTTCAACATCAATTCCTTTTCTTTCTGCCTGAATGACTATCACATCAGTCTTGATTTCATTTCCTGTTGCACTTAATTCAAAATTTACTTTTGTTTTCGTGTCAACAGAAACTCTGACACCTGATTGTTTCTGTGCTGTATATCCTATGTATGATGCCTCTAATTCATAAGTACCGACATCTACATTGATAATTAAATATTCCCCGTTATCGTCTGTAACAGAACCTCTGCTTGAGCCTACGACCTGAACAACGGCTCCTACTAAGGGAAGCTTATCTTTTGAATCAATTACTGTTCCGGTAATACTTCCGGTCGTCTGGGAATAAATACCCGAGTTTGTAATTGATATCGCTACCAATGCTAAAATAGCAATGCAGCTAAAATTTTGTATAAACTTTTTCATAGACCTTAAATTTATATTTTTAAAAAACCCTCACAATCTGTCAATCTCTTGACAATCATGAGGGTTGTATTATTTAAATATGTTTAGACAAGTATATATTACTTAATCAACATCATTTTCTTTGTATCTTTGAAATCTCCTGCGGAAATTGAATAATAATAAATTCCGCTTGACAGTTTATCTCCGATGAATGTAACTTCTTTTGGACCTTGTGACTGAACTTCATTAACAAGTGAAGCAACTTCCCTTCCTAATGCATCATACACTTTTAATGTTACTATTCCTGTTTTTTGTACAAAATAGCTGATTGTTGTCGTAGGATTGAAAGGATTTGGATAGTTCTGGAACAATTCATAGCTTTTAGCAATTGAAACATTCTCTTTAATTCCAACTGTGATAGCTGCTTTCTTGAAAATACCATAAACCGGAGCCTTACCCCAGTCAGGTACATTTACCCATCCGCCTGCTTTCATGTCTCTGATGTAATACAGTCTTAAACTGTCTGAAGTAGTCTGCGCAAATGAAGGATGTTTCTCTTCTACCGATGGAGTATTTGTCTGATTAACAGGTGTTGACCATGTTGAACCGCCGTTAGTAGAAACTGATGTAAATATTTCCCCTGCGTTAACCTGATCTCCGTTATCAACTGTCTGTACGTTATTTCTTAAAAATGCCGTAAAAGCACAGACTAAATTTCCATTTCCTAAACGTGTAACTGTTGGCTGTGTAAGAGGCACCATCAGAATCTGTGTGATCGTATCAGTTAACTGTGGAATGTTTGATTTACTTGCAACTAACTTCAGTCCTGTTGATTGTGACCAATGATAAATTCTTGGTTTTACATATTCATTTGTATTCGCATTCGGAAATACGGTTGCTGTGGCGTTGTAAGCTGCAAATACGACGTGAGGTTCATCACCTATATAAGTCGCCTGGTATCCGCCGGCAATATTTGCGAATAAAGTGTCTGTTCCGTCAATAACATAATTAAAAATTACAGTGCCGTTGTCAAAAGTTAATCCGTTATCATTTGAAGAAAAAAGACTCATTGCGTTTGAATTGGAATTATAATCAGTACCAATAATACAGACTTTTCCGTTTCCGTTTGCTGCAACATCAAAGTTTCCTGAAGGACCGCTGATTGTGGTTAAATCAACATAAGGTGACCAGCCTGAACCGTTGTAAGTAGTTCTCCATCCGTTAAATGCGCCGGTATTATTAGGAGCTGCAACTAATACAAGGTTACCGTTTGCTGTTCCTGAGATATGCGGCCAGATAGGAAGATTTCCTGTAAGATTCACAGGTACTCCTGGAACATTAGAAAAACCAAAAGCTCCGAATGAAGCGTCTTTTGATACAAGTGTACCAACTGTTGCTGACTGGTGTCTTGCAATTACCGGAAGTCCGTTAGATAATGTAAGACAAGGAAATCCCTGATTGTTTACACCGTCAAGAACGTCAGATGACCATGTAGCTCCGTTGTCATCGCTGTAAGAATAGTAAATATGTCTTCCTGCTCCTGCTGCTGTTGATGAATCAGGCTGTGACATTAAGATTGCGCACCATTTGGATTTATTTGTAGGATCCTGTACTAAATATCTTACGCTTCCGTTTGTCTGATAGTCATAAGATACTGACCATAAGCCGGTGTATGATTCTCCAGGTCCGAGTGTTGCAGGAGGTCCCGGATCCTGAGCTTTGGAAACACTCACTGATAGCAGAACCAATAATAACAATGCTGAAAATTTTTTGAACATTTTTTTCTCCTTTATGTTTGGTTTTAAATTAATTTTATGTTTATAGTTCTTAAACTTATTTATTTCCGAAATATTTTTGATAAATATACTACTAATGTTGTAACTTGTCAATATAGATTTTCGTAATTAGAATTCATTTTTCCTGAAAATGTTTTAAAGTTTTATTTCAATCTGATATTTTTTATTTGCCGAATGTGTTTTTAATATTAGCGAAAATATTCAGGGAAATTCTTTTCCTGCTTTCGGCCGTTTTTCCCGCTATATGATTTGTAAGCAAGACATTTTCTAATCCCGCGAAACCCCTGAAAACATTCGGCTCATTGCAAAACACATCCAGTCCTGCATATTTAATTTTATTGTTTTTCAGAGCTGTATATAATTTTTCTTCATCGACAACATCACCTCTTGATGTATTTATAAAAACTGCATTGCTTCCGATCAGTTTAATTTTTTCTTCAGAAAGAAATTTATAATTTTTTTTATTCAACGGAATGTGCAATGTAATTATATCGCAGTTTTTTAAAATAAAATTTAAACTTCTGAATTCGAAATCTTTATTTTTTAACCTGACTTCAGCATCTGTATCATTTGCATAAATTTTCATTCCGAATGCCCTGCACAATTTGCCTGCATAGCTGCCCACTTTCCCAAAACCGATAATACCTATACTCTTGCCGTATACTTCATTTCTTTCGTATCCGTAAAATGAAAAATTGTTCTGTCTTACTAATTTATCCGAATAGTTTATTTTTTTAAATATTGAAAGTATCATTGCCAGTGTATGTTCGGCTGCTGAAATATTGTTGGAATCATCTGCATTTATTACTTTTATTCCTTTACTTTCAGCAAAGGATACATCTATATGATCAGTTCCTTTTGAACAAGTGGCAATTAGACTGAAACCGGCTTTTGACAGAAATTCCTTGTTTAATTTTCTTATACTCCTTATTACAAGAACATCGAAGCTGTTATAAGTTTTAAGAATTTCTTCGTTTGTAATTCCGAAATGTGACTTCACGGAAAATTTATTTCCGGACAGTTTTGAGATTCCGCTTAAATCAATTTCATCTGCTATTAATATCTTTTTCAAAATCTTTCTCAATTAATATTAGTGAAATAATGCAATAATTTAAAGAAATGCTTTCGAGGGGAAAAAAATCTCCTTTTAAAAACATGAAATTAAGCGAAGTAAAATAAAATTCCTTAATAAATGTTAAAGATAGTCTTCTATCAGTTTAAGGACTTCATTTTTACCTTCACCGTTTACAGTTGAGAAAGGTATATAATCAATGCAGAGATCTTCGTTATTTACGATCTTGGAAGCCCTGTATATCTGCTTCTGCATTTTATTGGATGAGATTTTATCGGACTTTGTAAGAATGACTGCAAAAGGAATTTCGTAATATTCCAGCCAGCTCACCATTAATTCATCCAGATATGTAGGCTCATGTCTTGAATCGATCAGTACGAATACTAATTTTACATTCTGTCTTTCGCTGATATAGTCTTCCACAAGTTTTCTCCAGCCTGCCCTTATCTGTTCCGGAACTTTAGCATAACCGTAACCGGGTAAATCAACAAGATAAAACTTTTCATTAATAAGGAAATAATTCAGCTGCCTGGTTTTTCCCGGCACTGATCCTATTTTAGCGAGTTTCTTTTTTGTACAGATTGAATTTATCAGAGAGGATTTTCCTACATTTGATCTTCCTACAAAAACAAATTCCGCAAGTACGGAATTTGGCAATGCCCTGAGATCAAAAATACTTTTAATAAATTCGGCAGATACTATTTTCATAATTTTCTCCAGATTAATTTAAATGAAAAATCCTTAACCTCTGATTCAAATTTTATTTCAAAATTTCAATAAAGTTAAGGATTTATTTAAAAGTATTATTTGCTAGCTTCTTTTTTCTTTTTTGTCTTAGGTTTTTTTTCTTTATCAGCGGAATCTTTTACCTTAGTTTTTGCAGATACTTTCTTTGGTTTCTTTTCAGTTTCTTTTGCTTTTACTTTTGCGTTTTTATCCGCTGTTCCTGCCTTTTCATCTTTTTCCTTTTGTTCAGCTTCTTTCTTCGCTACATAATTATAATCCACAAACTCAATAATAGCTGTTCTTGCTCCGTCTCCCCATCTGTTTCCTTTTTTCAGAACCCTGGTAAATCCGCCCGGTCTGTCTCCCACCTTTGCTCCAATTTCATCAAATAATATACTCAGCGCTTCTTTGCTTTGCAGAAATTTTCTCGCTTCCCTTCTCAGGTGAATGCCTTTTTCGGGAGCTGAATCTTTGAATTTCAAAGCTTTCCTGGCTTTCGATACCAGCGGTTCGATAAATCTTCTGAGCTCTTTTGCTTTTGCTTCAGTAGTCTCTATCCTCTTATGAAGTATCAGTGAAATGGATAGATTAGAAAGTAGAGCGCTTCTGTGACTTGCTGTTCTTTTAAGTTTTCTGCCTTTTTTTCTGTGTACCATGATTTTCTGAAATAAACTTTTATAAAATTCTGTGAATTGAAATTAATTCACCGGTTCCTCTTTTAAGTATTTATCAACATCCATTCCGAAATTCAGATTAAAATTCTCAATCAATTCACCTAATTCAGCAAGTGACTTTCTTCCGAAATTTCTGTAATGAAGCATTTCACCTTCATTTTTACTTACAAGATCAGCGATAGTTTTTATATTCGCGGATCTTAAGCAATTCTGTGATCTTACTGAAAGATCAAGCTCATCAACCGGCATTAGTAAAATTTTCTTAATCATCTCATGCTCTTCGTCTTTTTCCGATTTAACCGGCTCTTCTTTCTTTTCTACCTGCGCCGGATTCAGATTTAAGAACAGCTGATTATGTTCCTGAAGAATTCTGGCTGCATACACAAGCGCATCTTCCGGATTAATTGATCCGTCAGTCGTGATGTCCAGTATTAATTTTTCATAATCGGTTCTTTTGCCTACTCTGGTATTTTCTATAGTATAATTTGCAATTCTTATCGGAGAAAAAATCGAATCCATATAAATAAATTCCATCGGCAGATTTGCCTGTTTGTTGTCCTCTGACGGCACATATCCGACACCGGTTCCCATTCTGAGTTCAATATTCAGATTTGCATCCTTGTTAAGTGTAGCAATATATTTATCCGGATTTAAAATTTCAAAATCAGCAGTGCTTTTCTGAATATCATGAGCTGTAAATTTGTAAGGACCTTTTAAATTAAGCTCTATCTTTGTTGATTTATTTGTAAGATCTTTAAATCTGACTTCTTTGAGATTAAGAATAATCTCTGACAGATCCTCGACTACGCCTTTAAGCGTAGTAAATTCGTGCGGAGCGTCGTTTACTTTTATGGCAATTATGGCGCTTCCGGGAAGAGAAGAAATAAGCACTCTTCTTATTGAGTTTCCTAATGTTACACCGTAACCTCTTTCCAAAGGTTGTACAATGAACCTTCCAAAAGTATCAGTATAAGTAGATTCATCTTTAGCAATTGATTCAGGCATTTGAAAATTATTAATTTTCATATTTTTCTGTTTATTTAAATTTAAAATTAAGACTTATTTCGAATACAGCTCAATTATAAGCTGTTCGTTTGCGATAAACGGAACCTCATCACGTACAGGCTCTTTCATAAATGTGCCTTTCATGTTTGCCTTGTCAAGAGAAAGCCATGGCACTATCATATTATCTTTCATCCTCTTCATGGAATCGTGAATGATCTCCAGTTTTTTACTTTTTTCCCTCACCATGATTGCATCTCCGGATTTCAGTAAAAAAGACGGAATGTTTACCACATTTCCGTTTACGGAAAAATGCCTGTGCAGAATAAGCTGTCTTGCGGCTTTTCTCGAAGGAGCTAATCCTAATCTGTAAATTGTATTGTCAAATCTTCTTTCCAGAAATCTTACAAGGTTATCTCCTGTTATTCCTGATTTCTTGGAAGCTTCTTCAAAATATTTCCTGAACTGGCTTTCCAGAACTCCGTAGGTTTTCCTGACTTTCTGTTTTTCCCTGAGCTGAACCGCATAATCAGTCATCCTGGATCTTCTTGACATTCCGTGCTGTCCCGGAGGATAATTCCTGCTTTCGATCGGACATTTTTCTGAAAAACATTTTGTGCCTTTCAGGAAAAGTTTCTGCCTCTCTCTTCGGCATAATTTGCAATTAGCGTCTGTATATCTTGCCATTTATTATTATTTAGATTTCCTTATAAAAGTTTGTTATAAAAATAATGTTACTGTCTTCTCTTTTTAGGCGGTCTGCATCCGTTGTGAGGCAGAGGCGTAATGTCTTTTATCGATGTAATTTCCAGTCCTGCAGTATTCAATGATCTTACTGCTGCATCCCTTCCGGATCCGACTCCCTTTATCAGCACTTCCACTTTCTTCATACCGAGATCGCAGGCTGCCTTTGCAGCTGATTCAGCTGTTATCTGAGCAGCAAAAGGAGTGTTCTTCTTTGAACCTTTGAATCCCATTTTTCCTGATGAAGCCCATGAGATTGTATTGCCGTAAAGATCAGTAAGAGTCACTATTACATTGTTAAAAGTAGCTTTTACATGAGCTACTCCGTTTGCCTCTACATTAACTTTTTTCTTTGCCTTTTTAAAATTCTTTGCCAAAATTTCTGATGTTTAAATTACGTTTATTATAAATTTTTTAATTAAAATGAGAAATCTTTTTATTAATATCATTTAATGAAATTCCTATTTCTTGGCTGCGGCTTTCTTTTTGCCTGCGACAGTCTTTTTCTTTCCTTTTCTGGTACGGGCATTGGTTCTGGTTCTCTGGCCTCTGAGCGGAAGTCCCTTTCTGTGTCTTTTCCCTCTGTAGGTTCCGATGTCCATTAATCTTTTAATGTTCATTGCAACCTCAGACTTTAATGCGCCTTCAACCTTTATCTCATTGCTGATCTCGTTACGAATGTGGTTAACTTCATCATCTGTCAGTTGTGATATTTTTTTATCTTCGCTGATTCCTGCTTTTGCCAGGATCCTTTGTGATGTAGGAATACCTATTCCGAATATAGAGGTAAGCCCAATTACTACTCTTTTATTCTTCGGTAAATCCACTCCTGCTATTCTTGCCAATTGATTTCTCCTGAAATATTATTTATTAAATTAACCCTGTCTCTGTTTATGTTTTGGATTTGTACAAATTACTCTTACTACGCCTTTGCGCTTTATAATTTTGCATTTAACGCACATTTTCTTTACTGAACTCCGCACTTTCATGATAAAACTTATTTAATATTTATTTAAATTATTTATATCTGTATGTTATTCTGCCTTTTGTAAGATCATAAGGTGATAATTCAACTGTTACTTTATCTCCCTGTAAAATCCTGATGTAATTCATTCTCATCTTTCCTGATATATGCGCTAATATTTCATGCCCGTTCTCCAGTTTTACCTTAAAATTAGTGTTCGGGAGGATCTCTGAAATAACACCGTCAACCTTTATTGCTTCTTGTTTTGCCATATTTAATTAAAGTGTATAATCAGAAATTATTTCATCACGCCTTTGTAAGTATTTCCGGCTTTTGCTTTCTGACTAAAACCGTATGTTCAAAATGCGCAGACGGCTCATGATCCTTTGTAACAATTGTCCAGCCGTCATTTTTCTCGTATACTTTGAACGTCCCGTAATTTACCATCGGTTCAATCGCTATTACCATTCCTTCAAAAAGTTTCTGACTGGAACCGGGACTGTAAAAATTCGGTATTGCCGGATCCTCGTGCAGGTTCTTTCCGATTCCGTGTCCTACTAATTCTCTTACCACTCCGTAACCCGAACCTTCCACATAATTCTGTATCGCGCAGGATATGTCATTTACATCGTTACCGTCAATTGCTTTTTCTATTCCCTTGTATAAAGATTCCTCAGTTATTTTGAGCAGCTTTGCAATCTTAGGAGAAATTTCTCCTACTGCAAATGTATATGCACCGTCTCCGTAATATCCGTTCTTTTTAACTCCCACATCTATCGAAATGATATCACCGGATTTTAATTTTCTTTTTCCGGGAAGTCCGTGAACAACTTCTTCATTTACCGATATACAACTGCTTGAAGGAAAAGCTTTCTTTTTTACCCTGTATCCCTTGAAAGCCGGATAAGCATCTTTTGATAAAATAAATTCCTCAATAAGATTATCTATTTCCTTAGTGGTTATTCCTTCCTTTATATACTCCTTTATATATTCAATTACTTCTGAAACTATTTTACAACTCTCTCTTATTAAATCAATTTCCTCTTTCGTCTTTATCAGTCCGCTCAAATCTGAATTTACCTTCTTGATTTGAGTTTACCGCTCTTCATAAATCCGTCATAATGTCTCATGAGAAGATGTGACTCTATCTGCTGCAATGTATCAAGAGCAACACCTACAATAATCAGTAGACTTGTTCCTCCGAAAAATGATGCCAGACCGGTTGTAACCCCTAATTTCGTAAGAAAAGTCGGTAATATTGCAATGATTGCAAGAAAAATTGCGCCGGGTAAAGTAATTTTTGTAAGAATGTTATCAATAAAATCTGATGTCGGCTTACCCGGTCTTACACCAGGTATAAATCCGCCCTGCTTCTTCATATTATCAGATACGTCTTTCGGATTAAATGCAATTGCAGTATAAAAGTACGTAAAGAATATTATCAGCAAAGCATATACTGAAGAATAAACCCAGCTTGAATAATCAAAATATTTTGCAATTCCCTGCATTAATTCACTGTCCGGGAAAAATGAAAGAAATGTGCTCGGAATGAACATAATTGACTGCGCAAATATCAAAGGCATAACACCGGCAGAATTAACTTTCATCGGTATGTATTGAGTGACTCCACCGAATACTTTTCTTCCCACAACCCTTTTTGCATACTGAACGGGAATTTTTCTTGTGGCAACTGTTACTGCAATGACTCCGGCAATTATAAGAATAAAACAGGCAATGTATATAAGCTCAATAAGTATATTCCTTGCGCCGGAAGCAATTATCTGATATTCGTCAAATACTGAATACGGGAATCTGTCTATAATACCAATGAATATAATGAGTGAAATTCCGTTTCCGATTCCTCTGTCTGTTATTTGTTCTCCCAGCCACATCATGAAGATAGTTCCTGCAGTAAGAATAATTACAGTTGATATAGTAAAAAAAGCTCCTGAAATATCAGGGCTTACTACTCCCAAACCGCCTACATTTCTGCTGGATAACTGTACGCTTACACCCCATGCCTGCAATGCGGCAACCGGAATGGTTCCTAATCTTGTAAGCTGATTGATCTTCTTTCTTCCGTCTTCACCTTCTTTCTGGAGTTTCTGAAAATACGGAAAGACAGCTCCGAGTAGCTGAATAATAATGGATGCGCTGATGTACGGCATTATTCCCAATGCAAAAATCGCAGCATTTTTAAATGCTCCGCCGACAAACATATCATACAGACCAAACAATGTATTGTCCGACTGGTTCTTTTGCGCTTCAGCGAGTAAAGAAGCATCTATGCCCGGAAGAGTAATATGCGCTCCTATCCTTACTACTACCAGCATGGCAAGAGTGAATAAAAGTCTGTTTCTTAACTCCTCTATTTTAAAAATATTTCTGAAACTTTCTAGGAATCCGCTCATATTGTAACTGCTTTTCCTCCGCCTTTTTCAATTTTTTCTTTTGCAGTTTTGCTGAATGCATCTGCAGTAATTTCTACTTTTGATGTTATATCACCATTGCCAAGGATCTTTAAAGGTTTGTTTTTACCTTTGATAAGATTGTTTGTCAGGAGATATTCTTTGTCGAACTTTAATTCCTTGATTTTTCCTTTGTCTATAAATGCCTGAATTGCGTTAAGATTTATAGTGACAAATTCAACTCTGTTTATATTTTTAAAACCAAATTTAGGAACTCTTCTCTGTAAAGGCATCTGACCGCCTTCAAACCATGCTCTGAATTTTGCTCCCGATCTGGAATGCTGCCCTTTATGACCTCTTGTAGAAGTCCCGCCGTGTCCCGAGCCCTGACCTCTTCCGACTCTTTTTCTTTTTTTCCTTGAACCTTCAGCGTACTTTAAATTACTTAGTATGTCCATTAAAAATTTTCTTAAATTATTATTCCAAATATGTAAAATTCCTTTGCTTATATTTACAGCAAAGGAATATGAAGAACTATTAAATTTTTATTAAAGTAAAATAATTTATCAAATTATTGTTTGTAGTTTTCTTCTACTTTTACAAGATGCTTAACTACATTTATCATACCGCGTATCTGAGGAGTATCCTTTTTTATAGTAAAATAATTAGGTCTGCCTAATCCCAGTGCTTCAATAGTTAATTTCTGCTTCTTTAATCTTCCTATTATACTTCTGGTTTGTGTTATTTTTATCATGACTCCCGGTAAATAATTTTAATTTGAAAATAATTCTGAAAGCGAGATCCCTCTTCTGTCAGCAACTGATTTAGCATCAGTCAGTGAAACAAGCGCTTTGATTGTCGCTTTGACTACATTGTGAGGATTGGATGAACCCAACAACTTTGTCAATACATCCTGAATGCCTGCTGATTCAAGAACCGCTCTTACTCCGCCTCCTGCTATTATACCTGTACCGGGTGATGCCGGTTTAAGTAAAACTTTTGCCGCACCGTATTTTCCTATAATTTCATGCGGTATTGTACCTTTTGAAATAGGTACAGAAATTACATTCTTTTTGGCATCATCAACGCTCTTCTTTATAGAATCCGTGACTTCATTTGCCTTTCCTAATCCTATTCCTACATGCCCTTTACCGTCACCGACAACTGTTACAGCAGAAAAACTGAATCTTCGACCGCCTTTTACAACTTTTGCTACCCTGGCAATATGAACCATCTTTTCCTTTAATTCCAGTTCGCCTGCTTTAAAATTTTTTTTTCTTATCATAGATTTTAGTTTCTTTCAAATACTGTTTTTTTGTTCTCAGGGGAGGATTCGAACCTCCACATACGGCTCCAAAGGCCGCTGTCCTGCCATTAGACGACCCGAGAGAAAATGTGGATATTATTGCAATTTTTAATATACTAATAATATTTAGAACTTTAAACCACCTTCTCTGGCGCCGTCGGCAAGAGCTTTTACTCTTCCGTGATATAAATATCCGTTTCTGTCAAATACGACACTGCTGATATTGCCCGAGACAGCTTTTTCAGCCGTAATCTTTCCTACTATTTTACTTTTTTCAATTTTGCCTTTTGCAGACGAAATTTTATCAGTTACATCTTTGGATTTAGTTGAAACAGTCAGCAATGTTCTGGCATTCACATCATCTATCAGCTGAGCGTAAATATGATCCAGACTTCTGTATACTACTAATCTGGGTCTTTCAGGAGTACCTCTGAGTTTTTTTCTTATCTGATATCTGATTCTTGCTCTTCTTTTTTGACTTTTTTGTATTTGATTCATATAAAATTCTTATCGGTTTTATTTTGCTGCAGTTTTGCCTGCTTTTCTTCTTACAACTTCATTTTCATATTTAATTCCTTTTCCTTTATATGGCTCCGGAATTCTGAATGATCTTATCTTTGCAGCCACCATTCCGACTAATTCCTTGCTTATGCCGTTGACTAAAACGGAATTGGGATTCGGAACTTCAATCGTTATATCCGCAGGCGGAGCAAATACTGTTGGATGCGAAAACCCGAGCATCATTACAAGATTCTTGCCTTTTAATTCCGCCCTGTATCCGATGCCTACTAGTTCAAGTTTCTTTGTAAAGCCTTCATTCACTCCTGTTACCATATTGTGAATCAAAGATCTGTATAATCCGTGCAATGCCCTGTTTCTTTTAGTATCATCCGTTCTTGTAACATTTAGTTCATTTCCGCTTATATCAATATTAACTCCTTTTACAACATCTATCTTCATAGTTCCTTTCGGTCCGGTCACTTCAAGCGTGTTATCCTTTTTGCTGACTTTGACCTTGTCTGTAATAATTACCGGTTTTTTTCCTATTCTGCTCATTGAATTTTTACTTTAAAAATTTATTACCAAATTTCGCAGACGACTTCTCCGCCTACTTTTAATTTCCTAGCTTCCTTATCTGTTAAAAGTCCCTTCGATGTTGAAACTATAGATATTCCCAGCCCGTTTCTTACCCTTGGTATGTCTTCATTGCTGACGTACCTTCTTATTCCGGGCTTGCTGATCCTTTTTAATCCGAGTATCACGCTTTCGCCGTCATTATACTTAAGTTTTATAGAAAGAATTTTAAACTTTCCCTCAGTTTCAATTACTTTAAAATCCTCTATGAAAGAAGATTTTTTAAGTATCTCGCTAATTGCGTGTTTGAATTTCGAATAAGGCATATCAACAGTTTTTTTTCCTGCTTTCAGTGAATTCCTTACTCTTGTTAAATAATCCGCTATTGGATCGGTCATTGACATTTTTTATCTCCTGAAACTTAATTTATTTTACCAACTTGATTTTACTACTCCGGGTATCTTACCCTGCAATGCTAACTCCCTGAAAACTAATCTCGACATTCCGAATTTCCTGTAATAACCTCTTACCCTGCCTGTCATATTACATCTGTTATTGAGTCTTACCGAATTACTGTCTCTCGGTAATTTCTGTAAAGCTTCGAAATCACCTTTTGCTTTTAAGTCTTTTCTTTTTTCGGCATACTTGCTGACTATTTTTTCTCTTCTTTTTTGTTTTGCTATTAATGCTTTTCTTGCCATATAATAATTTCTTTATTAGTTTTTAGACTGTTTTGAGATAAAAGGTAAACCGAACTGCTTCAGTAACTCAAATGATTCTTCATCCGTTTTCGCCGTTGTAACAAAAGTAATATCCATACCCGAAATCCTGTTAACATTATCTACATTTATTTCCGGGAATATTATCTGCTCTTTAATGCCTACCGTATAATTGCCTCTTCCGTCAAAACTCTTGTCAGACAAGCCTCTGAAATCTCTTATTCTTGGTATCGTAATATTTATAAACTTATCTAGAAATTCAAACATCCTGGCATTTCTTAAAGTAACTCTCACTCCGATGTTCACGCCTTCTCTTAACTTAAAATTTGAAACTGACTTCTTTGCTTTAACTACTGCAGGTTTCTGACCTGTAATCGCTTCTATTTCCTTTACGGTTGTTTCAATCAGTTTCGCATCCTGTGTAGCTGCGCCGACCCCGACATTAATGCTTATCTTCTGAAGTTTCGGCGACTGCATTACATTTTTATAACCGAATTTCTTCTGTAGTTCGGGAACAATCTTATCCCTGTAATGAGCAAGAAGTCTGATCGGGACTTTCGGCTCTACATAGACTTCTTTTTCAGCGACTTCTTTTTTCTCGACTGCCTTCTTTTTCGGCTCTGCTTCTTTGTTTCTTTCCTGTTTTGTTTTAGCCATAATTAGATTAACTGATAATAATTTCTCCGGATTTCTTGCTCAATCTCATTCTTGAAATTTTTCCGGTCTTTTCATCTTTGATTACTTTAATACCGACTCTTGTCGGCTGATTTGTTTTAGGACACATCAACATTACATTTGTAATGTTAATCGGAGCTTCCCTTTTTACGATTCCGCCCTGCGGGTTCTTCTGATTGGGCTTTGTATGCTTATGCATAATGTTAACACTTTCCACAATCACTCTTCCCTTTTTTCTGTCTATAAAAAGAATTTTACCTACGGATCCTTTAGAGTTTCCGGAGATGACTTTTACTGAATCGTTTTTCTTTAAGTTGGTTTTTATTTTTTTATTTTCCATGATTGTAATTTCTATATGACTTCAGGTGCAAGTGATATAATTTTCATAAATTGTCTGTCTCTCAGTTCTCTTGCCACCGGTCCGAATATTCTCGTGCCTTTTGGTTCGTTTTGTGCATTAATAAGTACTGCGGCATTCTCGTCAAACTTTATGTAAGTTCCGTCTTTTCTTCTGGTTTCTTTGACTGTCCTTACAATTACTGCTCTCGAAACTTCCCCCTTTTTTACGGCGCCTCCCGGGATTGCTGATTTGACTGTTACTACCACTATATCTCCGACTCCGGCATATCTTCTGTCTGAACCGCCGAGCACTCTTATGCATCTTACTGATTTTGCTCCGGAGTTATCAGCAACTACTAAATTAGATTCTTCCTGTATCATATATATTGGTCTTTAAAAAATATTTAAATAAATTATTTTACTTTCTCAATTATTTCCACCAAACGCCATCTCTTTGTCCTGCTTAATGGTCTCGTTTCCATGATTTTAACAGTGTCGCCTATGTCACAGATATTCTTTGCGTCATGAGCCGCAAATTTCGTGGTCTTTTTAAAATACTTTTTGTAAATAGGATGCATTATTCTCTTTTCTTCACTGACTATTATAGTTTTATCCATCTTATTGCTAAGAACTTTCCCTATTCTGGTTTTCCTGATCCCGGAATGTTTTGTCTTTTTCGCCGGATCTGTTTTTACTTCTTCCGGATCTTTGATTTCTGCTGCATCTTTGATTTCTTCTGACATCTGTAAAATTAATTTTCTTATTTGTTTATTTATCTGTTTCGGAAATTATTCGCCTGCTGTTCCCGCTTCTTCAGTTACTTCGGCTTTTTTAGTTTTTCTTTTAGTAACTTTTTTCTCTGGACTTTTAACTGATTTTTTAACGACTTTCTTAATATTTTCGTTGATTTTAAGCTCTTTCTCTCTTATAATCGTATTGATTCTGGCAATGTCTTTCTTTGTGTTGCTTAAAGATTTATAATTTTCAAGTTGACCGATTGCATGCCTGAATCTCAGATTTTCCAAGGATTCAAAATTATCCTTTAAGGAAATCTTCAGATCTTCCGCCGACATGTCTCTTACCTGATTTGCTTTCATATTATTTGATAATTTTTAATCTATTCTTTTAACGAATTTTGTTTTGATCGGTAGTTTATGTGCCGCAAGCCTGAATGCTTCCTCCGCGAGTTTGCTGTCAACACCGTCAACTTCAAACATTATTCTTCCCGGTCTAATTACAGCTACCCAGAATTCCGGCGCTCCTTTTCCCTTACCCATTCTTGTTTCTGCCGGCTTTTTAGAAACGGGTTTATCCGGAAATATCCTTATGAATACTCTTCCGTCTCTTTTCATGTGCCTCGTAAGCGCTATTCTGGCAGCTTCAATCTGCCTGTCGGTTATCCATGCCGGCTCCATTGCCTTAAGTCCGTATGTGCCGAATGCAACTGTGAACCCTCTTCCGGCATTTCCTCTTAAATGTCCTCTCTGGGCTTTTCGGAATTTAACCCTTTTGGGCATTAACATACTCTAATCTCCAGTAAAAAATTTAATTTTCTAATTTCTAGTTAATTTCTCGCCTCTGCAAATCCATACTTTTACGCCTATTGCTCCGTAAACGGTATGCGAAGTCACTGATGCATAATCGATATCTGCTCTGATTGTCTGTAACGGAATCCTTCCCTCTTTATACTGTTCTGTCCTTGCTATTTCAGCTCCCCCCAGTCTTCCGGAACACATTATTTTAATTCCTTCTGCGCCTGTCCTCATAGACGATGTAATTGCAGATTTCATCGCTCTTCTGAATGAAACTCTGTGTGCAAGCTGACCGGCTATGTTTTCTGCGACTAACACAGCATTAAGCTCCGGCTTTTTTATCTCAAGCACATTTATCTTGGTTTCCTTATTGGTGATCTTTTTTATTTCACTCTCAAGCTGAGTGATTTCCTTTCCGCTCTTTCCTATTACAAATCCGGGTCTTGAAGTGTGAATTGTCAGAGTAATCTTTTTTAACGTCCTTTCTATAGTAATATTCGCTATGCCTGCTTTTTCAAGCCTTTTTTTCAGATAAGACCTAATTACAGAATCTTCCTGAAGCTTCTGTGCAAAACTTTTGTCATCGTACCAGTTTGAATCCCAGGTTTTGATGACTCCTAATCTGAATCCGATCGGGTGTGTCTTTTGTCCCAATAAATCTCCTTAAAGTATTGTTAAGTTTATTATTTTATTTCTAACTGCTCTACTACTAACGTCAGATGCGATGATCTCTTTCTGATCCTGAACGCTCTTCCCTGCGGTGCCGGAAGGACTCTCTTCATCGAAGGTCCTTCATTTACATAAGCTTCCTTTATTATCACTTCATTTTGTGTGATTCTGCCTGAATCAAGTTTATTCACGAGATTGCTGTATGCTGAAGCTAAAGTTTGCTCTACTACTTTAGCTGCGTTTTTATTCGTAAATCTGAGTATGCTGATTGCTTCATCCACTCTTTTATTTCTGATCAGGTCTACGACAAGTCTCATTTTTCTCGGAGATGATCCTGAATATCTTTTAAGTGCTCTTGCTTCCATATATTATTTTCCTCCCGCTTTCTCTTCTTTTCTCTGGCCTGAATGCGCTCTGAATGTCCTGGTGTGCGAAAACTCACCGAGTTTATGACCTACCATATTCTCCGATACGTAAACAGGGATAAATTTATTTCCGTTATGAACTGCAAATGTATGTCCGACAAAATCAGGTGTGATCGTACAGGATCTTGACCAGGTTTTGATAACCTTTTTTTGCTTCAGTGTGTTAAGCTTCTCAATTTTTTCAATAAGACCGAAATCCAGGTAAGGACCTTTTTTAAGTGATCTTGACATTTATCTTATTTCCTTTTCTTAACTATAAACTTATTTGAAATATTCTTGTTTTTTCTCGTTTTATAACCTTTTGCCGGAAGTCCCCATGGACTGACAGGATGGCCTCCACCTGATGTTTTTCCTTCTCCTCCGCCCATCGGATGATCAACCGGATTCATAGCAACTCCCCTTACGTGAGGTCTTCTTCCCATCCATCTCGATCTGCCCGCTTTACCAATACTGATATTTTCATGATCAATATTGCTTACTACTCCTAAAGTCGCTTTACAGTTATTGTTTATCATCCTTACTTCTCCTGAAGGCAGCTTAACCTGTGAATATTTTGCATCTTTTGCTACAATCTGAGCTGATGTTCCCGCGCTTCTTGCGATCTGAGCGCCTTTACCAGGCTTCATTTCAATGTTGTGTATAAAAGTACCGACCGGAATTGCAGATAGCTCAAGTGTATTTCCGGATTTAAGCTCAGCTTCATTGTCAGAAATGATTTTCTCTCCGACTTTGATTCCGTTAGGAGCTATAATATAATTCTTTTCCCCGTCTGCATATTTTATTAAAGCAATTCTGGCTGTTCTGTTAGGATCATATTCTATTGCAATAACTTCTGCTTCAGCTGAATTTGTTCTTTTGAAATCGATAATTCTGTATCTTCTTTTATGACCGCCCCCTCTGAATCTTGAAGTTATCCTTCCGTGATTATTTCTTCCCCCGGATTTTTTTAGAGGGGCAAGTAATGATTTTTCCGGAGTGGATTTGGTAATTTCTTCAAAAGACGAGATACTGTAATATCTTGTTGCCGGAGTTGTTGGTTTTAATTTTCTAAGTGCCATCAGATTACTTTAAATAGAATAATTTTATGTTTCGTTTAACGCTGTTTTGCTATGAATTAATGTACGATTTTAGGGAAAACTTCAAATTACTCAAAAAGCCGAGAAAAGTCAATACAAGAAATTGCACAATCAATCAATTTTTTATGCTCAGTTGAATACACTTAGCTGTGGAATTTTAAAAAAACCCGGCATTTATTTTTATAAAAAACATCTGACAGGTAAAACCTTCTTAATTTATATATGGAAGAAAAACAGATAATTTAAAATTACAAAATTATTTCAGGAAAGTATTAATGAAATAAATAATTTTTGATTTTCAGATGGTGTTTTTCCGTATAATTTATCAGTATTGCCGGTCTTTTTTTCAATTAATTCCTGACAATATAAAGTCTTTTTTTTACAATAAAAATTGATTAATAAATAATCTTTTCAAAAAATCAAATTTTTTTTTCAATCACAATTCCGTACCCTCCGAGATCGTATACTTACATTTCCAGTTAAACTCCTGGTTCCCATTCTCCAGACCGTCCGATAACTAATTTAAAATAAAAATCCCAAAGTCTCAAAGGATCTTGATTTAAAATTTTTAAAATTCAAGTCTTAGAAACTTTATGGTTATTCCTTTTAATTACTTTGCTCGGATTGAATACGTATGTTTTTTACAAATCTGAAGAGTCGTAACGAGGAATAATTTTTGGCTAAACTCATATCGTATTGAACAGCGGTTCGATAAAAAACAAAAGTAATTTTAAAAATGAACTGACTTTTAAATACAAATCAATTAATTTGATTTTTATATAAAATAAAATTGATTTGAACAGATTTAAGACTTCTTCCTTAAAAACAAAGGGGACAATCGGAAATTTTGAGGATGTAATTCCGTTGGAATTTCATGAATTCGACTTGCCAAATAAACTTCATTGCATTTTACTCAGAGATAAAAGAATACCGATGATAAACCTGATGATCGGATATAATGTGGGTTCAAAGGATGAGATTAAAAATAAAAAAGGAATCGCTCATTTGTTTGAACATCTTATGTTTCAGGGTTCTGAGAATGTAAAAAAAAACGGACATTTTTCACAGCTGATGAAACTCGGAGGGACCTGTAATGCTTTTACAATGCAGGATGCAACTGTTTATTTCGATATAGCGCCTTCAAATGAACTTGAAACAGTTCTCTGGCTGGAATCAGACAGAATGAACTCTCTTGACCTGTCCGAAGAAAATCTCACTAATCAGAAAAAAGTTGTTATCGAAGAAAAAAAGCAAAGGTTTGAAAATGCGCCTTACGGATCATTGATCAATAAAATATTCGAAAATGTATTTGAAAATTCCGCTTATGAATCACCGGTTATAGGATTTGAAGAAGATATAAATTCTTTCACTGTAAAAGAAGCCCTTGAGTTTCATGAAAACTATTATTCACCCGGAAACAGCGTTCTGATTCTTACCGGAGACATTGACCTGAATCAATCTAAAAAACTGATCAGCAAATATTTTTCCGGAATTAAGAAAAGCAATAAATTTAAGAGAAATGAAAATCTGATTTCTGTAATCAGGGAAAACAAACGCATAGAAGTTTATGACAATATAAAACTTCCGATGCTTTGCATTGCTTATCAGTTGCCGAAAGCCGGTTCACCTGAAGAATATTCAATGGAATATTTTACGGAAATCATCGCAAACAACAAAAGCAGCAGACTTTACAAAAAACTTGTTTATGAAAAAAAATTAGTGCGGTCAATCAGCGCGGAAAAGATCATGCTGAAAGACGCAGGGATATTATTCTTTAATGCTCAGATAAATCCGGATACGGATATAAGACTTATCGAAAAGGAAATTCTGGATGCTGTTAATGATATTGTCACAAACGGCTGCTCGGACGAAGAGTTCGGAACTATAAAGAATCAGCTCGAATTTCAAAACACTGTAAAGTATCTTAAGATGTTAAATATTTCAATCAACACCGTATTTAAATATCTGTACTTTAAAGATATATCGGGAGTCAGTAATGAAATCCATAAATATATGTCAGTAACAAAAAATGATATGATGAATTCTGTTAAAGAATTTTTGACGGAAAGGAACAGAATAATCCTTACCTATCTTCCCATGAATCTTAAAAAATAATCCGTATTGTCAACCATTCAATTAGCTAAAAAGATCAAATACAATATACCCTCCGTAGATTTCAAAGAACACACTCTGGATAACGGACTGAGAGTGGTTATGAGCAAATTCGGAAACATTCCTGTTGTTGCACTGAACACTACTTTCCATACCGGATCGAAAGATGAAGAAAATGACAAGACCGGTATGGCGCATCTGCTTGAACATCTGATGTTTGAAGGATCTCCGAATGTGCCGAGAGGTCAATTTGACGATATACTCACAAGGAACGGCGGCGAAAGCAATGCATATACGACACGCGACAGTACAAGCTATTTTATTTCTGTCCCTTCAAATCACATTGAAACTGCGATGTGGCTTGATTCTGACAGGATATGCGGTTTCGGCATAACTGAAGAGAGTCTTGAAATTCAGAAGGACGTCGTGCTGGAAGAAAAGCTTTTTTATGTGGATAATTCTCCTTACGGATCGCTTGAAGAAGTGAGTTCAAAAAAATTGTTCGGCGGAAGTTCATACGGATGGTCTGTAATCGGAAACATGGAAGACCTCCGAAGGCTTAAGATAAATGATCTGAAACATTTTTTTGAAAAGCATTATACACCATCAAATGCGGTCATTTCGGTTGTAGGTGATATTGACTATGACAAAACTCTAAGACTTCTGGATAAATATTACGGTAATATCGGATCAGGAACTGAATTCACTAAAAGTAATTTTGCTCACAGTGAGATCAGGAATGAAATAAGAGAGAATATTTATGACAATGTACATCTGGAAGGAAAATTCATTTTTTACAAACTGCCTGAAGATGGAACAAAGGATTATTATGCGATGAACATTCTTAATTCGATACTTTCCGACGGAGAAAGTTCGAGATTCTTTAATGAGATCGAATATAAAAGCGGGCTTGTAAATGAAATAGATTCATCTATCTTCGGAATGGAATGCTTAAGCATTTTTAACATCACCGCAATTGCTATGAAGGGAAAAAGCATGGATGAGATTGAGAGTAAAATCGATGAGATTATTGAGGATGTAAAATCAGGAAATATTTCAGACAGGGAATTCAGTAAAGCAAGGAACAGATTTGAAACATATTTCAGCTCCAAAAGACAATCTGTAATATCGATAGCGGATAAATTTTCATATCTGAAAATGTTTTATAATGACTGTTCAAAAATCAATTTTGAAATACTGGATTACATGTCTTTAACCAAATCAGATCTCATAGAGACAGCAAATAAATATCTGAATAAAAATCAGAGATTAGTTTTAAACTATTTACCAAAATAAATAATAAACGATGGCAATATCTGAATTAAAGAATTCGAATTCAAAATCCGGTATACTTGACAGATCAAAACCTCCGAGATCAGGAAAACCGAAAGATATAAACTTTCCGAAATTTTTTGAGACTAAAACGGCAAACGGTATTACCGTACTCGTGATTCAGGACAAAAGACTTCCGATTGTGACTTCACGCTTTGTATTTAAATCAGGATCTTATCTCGACCATTTTATGGGTAAGAACAAGTCAGGACTCGGGTCAATGACATCTGAAATTTTAACTAAAGGCACTGAAAGCAGAAATGCTTCAGAGATTGCAGAAGAAATAGATTTTCTCGGAGCCGGTTTGACAAGCGGATGCAATTATGATGCTACATTTGTAAGTTCATATTCTCTTAAAAAATATTTCGATGAGGTCTTTGACATCCTGACAGATGTAATACTTAATCCTTCTTTTGAGGAAGAAGAGCTGATCAGGATCGCGGATCAGCGGCTGAATTCTCTGCTTTCAATGATCGATGACGGAGATTATCTTGCCGACAGGATATTTAACAGATATGTTTATTCGAAGTCACCGTACTCAAATCCTCTTGAAGGCGAAAGTAAATCCATAAAAAATATTGTAACAAAGGATCTCAGAAAATTTTATAAAAAAGTATTTTCTCCGGAAAATTTAATCGTTGCATTCGTCGGCGATATTTCTCCTGAAGAAGCATTGTTAAAGCTCGAAAATAATTTCTCCGGCTGGAAAAACAGTTTCTCTCACAGTGAAGAAATAATATTTCCGGAATTCAGTAAAACCCCCAGAGTATATCTTACCGATAAAAAAGGAGCTGTTCAGTCATCATTAAAAATAGGACATCTTGGAATAGAAAGGAGCAATCCTGATTTTATAAAAGTAAGCGTAATGAACACGATGCTCGGCGGATATTTTACGTCAAGAATAAACAAAAATCTGCGTGAGGTGAACGGATATACTTACGGCGCGCGTTCAGTTTTCAATTGTTACAGATATTCAGGTGATTTTTCCGTGACTACGGAGGTCAAAACCGATATCACATCCGAAACGAACAGGGAAATTCTTAAAGAGATTAATGAAATGAAAAATAAGCATGTCGGCAGGGAAGAGCTTCAGAATGTCAAGAATTATATTTCGGGAAATTTTCCGATGCAGCTGGAGACACCTAATGACATTGCCTCCAAAGCGATCAGTCTGAAACTTCACGGCCTGGAAGATGACTATTACAACACTTACATCAGGAAAGTAAATGAAATTACAAAAGAAGACGTAAAGGAGATTGCGGAAAAATACCTTCACACGGACAGACTTATCTTTTCTATTTCGGGGAAATCAGAAGATCTGAAAAATGAAATGCAGCAATTCGGAGAAGTGGAAGTAACAGAGGACTTATTTTAAATTCTTTCCAAAAAAATTGTATGACAAATCAGGATATAAAAAACTCTTCGGATGTGGAATTGGTTCATAATCTGAATGCAAAGTATAAAGAGCTCAAATCCGAAATCGCAAAGGTTATAGTAGGGCAGGATAAGATCATCGAACAGATCATAATTTCAATACTCTCAAAAGGGCATTGTCTGTTAATCGGCGTTCCGGGTCTTGCAAAGACACTTTTAGTAAAAACTCTTTCCGAAGTACTTGATCTTAAGTTCAGCAGGATACAATTCACTCCTGATCTGATGCCTTCGGATATAACAGGTACTGAAATTCTTGAAAACGACAGTTCGGGGAATAAAATATTTAAATTCATAAAAGGACCCGTATTTGCGAACATAGTCCTTGCAGATGAAATAAACAGAACACCTCCAAAGACACAATCAGCTTTACTCGAAGCAATGCAGGAACACAGGGTTACGGCTGCCGGACATTCATATACTCTTGACGAACCGTTTTTTGTGCTTGCAACACAGAATCCGATTGAACAGGAAGGGACATATCCTTTACCTGAAGCGCAGCTTGACAGATTCATGTTCAATCTCTGGCTGGATTATCCGTCGTTCAATGAAGAGCTTCAGATCATTAAGCAAACTACCAGCATGTATCTGCCTGTTTTAAAAAAAATACTGTCAAGAGAAGAGATAATGGCATTCCAGGATCTCGTAAGGAAAGTGCCGGTTGCAGATGAGGTCATAAACTATGCCGTAAGCATTGTTTCAAAGACGCGGCCGGTTTCACCGGATTCTCCTAAAATTGTAAAAGATTACATCAGCTGGGGAGCCGGACCGAGAGCTTCGCAGTATCTTATACTCGGCGCAAAGACAAGCTGCATTCTTGAAGGAAGATATTCTCCTGATATTGAAGACATTATAAAAATCGCACAGCCGGTTTTGAGACACAGACTTATAACAAATTTTAATGCTGAGGCGGACGGATTAAGCGTTCTGAATATCATAAATGAAATAGTCAGAGAATAATTTCAGAAATAATTTCACGTGATTTATCATAAGTAAGAGAATCCGAAGACATTTATTTTAAAAAAGCCATAAATTAAATTAAATTGCAAGTTTTATAAGAAATCTTTAATTTGCATTAAACATTAATCCTTCAATTGTATAATAATTCATTTAAATTCTTACTCAAACATTAATATAATTAACACTTAATCTAAGGAGTCAATTAATTTTTGGAAAACGATACGCATTCCGGCGGCACTTATCACAAAATCAAAACCTTTGACCAGAAAAACTGGGTCAGTGAAAATCTGAATTACAAAAAAGATTCGGGAAGCAATGCATGGATAATGCACAGAATCTCAGGAATTGCATTAATAGCATATTTATTCCTTCATGTATATTCCATAAGCCCGCTTACAAAAGGAGAGGTTGCATTCAATAATAAAATGCAGGCATTTTCATCCCCTGTTTTTATGGTTATAGAGTGGTTTCTTTTTGCATTTGTTATATTTCACTCATTGAACGGGATAAGAATTGTAATAGTCGACTGGGCGGACGGCGCAAAATACCACAAACAGCTTTACAGACTTTCGTGGGTTTTCGGCATAATTCTGTTTCTGGCAATGGGAGCTGTTATGTTTGCCCATGAGCTCAAGAATTTATTTTGAACATTTAATTTCATGAATATTTATGTATAAATACAAGGCATCAAAAGATACGGGTTCAAAAAGCTGGGTTTTACAGAGAATAACCGGTCTGGCGCTGGTAGTTTTAATGATAGGACATTATATTCTTATGCATTACCAGCCTGAATCCGGACATACATACGCTGCAGTTTTAGCCCGTATGCAGTTCTCCTGGTACAGAATAATCGACCTTACTTTCATTACACTCGGCATGTATCACGGACTAAACGGGATATGGAATATTTTCAGGGATTACAAATTAAAGCAATGGGCAAAATTATCAATACTTTCAGCATTGGTTATTCTGGGAATTGCTTTTACCGCCTGGGGATTTAACATTATATTTTCCATACCTTATATAAACAGTTTTTCGGGAAATTAGGTTAGTAAGAATTAAACTTAAAAATACAATTTTTTTAATTACATTTATGAAAACTTTTCAAAACTAAAAAAAAACAGGAGAGCAGAAATGGAAAAATTTAAACACCTTAATGAGATATTGGACACAATGAAGACCGATATCGAAAAATTTTACGAAAAAGGTCAAAACGCTGCCGGCACAAGATTAAGAAAATCACTGAATGAACTAAGAAAAAAAGCAGCAGAAATCAGAAAAGACATTCAGGACGAAAGAGCTAAAAGGAAAACTGAAGAAAATTAAGCATTTTTGATTTTATTTTTTAGAGTGGAGTCTAAAGAAAGTTATCCTGATAACAAGTAACGGCATAACTTTGAATTAGAATCCACTTTTATTTTATAGGATTTCAATTTATAAATAATAAATTTTATTTGAGCACTTCAAACATAAGAAATTTCTGCATCATAGCGCATATTGATCACGGAAAATCCACTCTCGCGGACCGGCTGCTTGAAACAACAGGCACGATCGAAAAGCGGAATATGATAAAACAGGTTTTAGACGATATGGATCTTGAACAGGAAAGAGGCATTACAATTAAGCTTCACGCAATTCAGATGCTGTATAAATCAAAAAGCGGAAAGGATTATATTTTTAATCTTATAGATACGCCCGGTCATGTGGATTTTTCATACGAAGTATCCCGTTCACTTGCTGCGTGCGAAGGAGCTCTTCTTGTAGTCGATGCGACACAGGGAGTAGAGGCGCAGACTATAAGCAATCTTTATCTTGCCATTGATAACGGTCTTGAAATTATACCCGTGATTAATAAGATCGATCTTCAGAATGCAATGGTTGACGACGTGACCGAACAGATAATAGAACTTATCGGTTGTAAGAAGGAGGACATTGTCCTTACCAGCGCAAAAACCGGAATCGGTACGGAAAATATTCTCGAGGCGATCGTAAACAGAATACCTCCTGCCAGGACAGATTCCGACAAACCGCTTCGCGCACTGATATTTGATTCGAAATTTGATATTTACAGGGGAGTGATAGTTTATATACGGGTTTATGACGGTATGTTAAAACAGGGAGATGAAATCAAGCTTTACTTCACCGGAAAAACATTTGTAGCCGAAGAAGTAGGTCATCTGAAAATGGGCAGAGTTAAGACAAAGTTTCTGAAATCAGGAGATGTCGGTTATCTTATTGCCGGAATAAAAGACGTTAATGAATCAAGAGTCGGTGATACAATTTTTAAAATCGGCGAAACAATAAGCGAACCTCTGCCGGGATACAAGGAAGTCAAGTCAATGGTTTTCAGCGGTATCTATCCTTCATCAACGGAGGATTTTGAAAATTTAAGAGACTCATTATCAAAATTAAAACTGAATGATGCGGCTCTGACATTTGAACCGGAAACTTCCGTCGCTCTCGGATTTGGTTTCAGATGCGGATTTCTGGGAATGCTTCACATGGAGATTGTACAGGAAAGACTTGAGCGGGAATATAATCTGAATATCATTACTACAGTTCCGAATGTTGAATACAAAGTATATAAAACCAACGGCGAAGTAATACTTGTCGATAATCCTTCCACAATGCCTGATTCCGTAAAGATAGATTATGTCGAGGAACCTTATATTTCCGCAAACATAATTACTCCCACGGAATTCATCGGAAATCTGATGAAGCTTGCAAATGACAGAAGAGGTGTTTTTATCGCAACAAATTATGTCGATGCAAAGAGAGTGGATCTCAAATTTGAATTTCCGCTCAGCGAAATAGTTTTTGATTTCTATGACAAACTGAAATCATACTCAAGAGGTTACGCATCTTTTGATTATGATTTCAAGGATTTCAGAAAATCCGATCTTGTCAAGCTCGACATACTTCTCAACGGTGAACCTGTTGACGCTTTATCCACGATCGTTCACCGTGACAAGGCATTTGACTGGGGAAAGAGACTTTGCACAAAGCTTAAACAGCTTATACCAAGGCAGATGTTTGAAGTTGCAATACAGGCAGCTATCGGTGCGAAAATAGTTTCACGGGAAACGATCAGCGCAATGAGGAAAAATGTTATCGCAAAATGTTACGGCGGCGATATATCGAGAAAAAGAAAACTTCTTGAAAAACAAAAAGAAGGAAAGAAGCGTATGAAGCAGGTAGGTTCTGTAGAGATACCTCAGGAAGCTTTTCACGCAGTACTTTCTCTGGATTAATTTCCGGTGTAAGATCTTATATTTCACATTCAGCAATTAAAAAAATAAAATCACAAACAATTTAGTGGACAATAACAACAATCCAAAAACAGAAGCGGAGCTTAGAAACAGGGAATTAAAAGTTACCGGCGCTAAGGATAAATCAGCAAAAGACACAAAATCAAAATCCAGAGAATTTATAGATGCGCTTATTTATGCGGGCATAGTTGCTTTTATAATTAAGATATTATTGTTTGAAGCTTTCAGAATTCCGACCGGCTCAATGGAAAAAACATTATGGGTCGGAGATTTTCTTATTGTGACAAAATTCACCTATGGCGCAACTTCACCGCGTAATATTCCTTTTACCGATATCAGACTGCCTTTTTTCAAACTTCCGGCTTTCAAAGATCCTAAAAAGGGAGACATCATTGTTTTCGATTTTCCAGGTGACCGGGATGAGCTTCAGTCAAAGGAAGTTGTAAATTATATAAAAAGATGCGTCGGCGTTTCAGGTGATACGATTCAGATAAAAGGGAAAAAACTTTATGTGAACGGAGAACTTTTTCCTAATCCTCCTAACTCAATGTTTGACAATGTAAACAGACCTGAAAGCGCAGTCAATCCGAGATTGTTTCCGAAAGGGTCAAACTGGAACGAAGACTGGTATGGTCCATTGCGCATTCCGAAAAAAGGAGACGTAATGAAAATAGATTCCACTAATTATGAGAAATGGAAAATGTTTGTCATGAAAGAAGGTCATACTATCAAAATGACAAGCGACCGAAAAATATTAGTTGATGAAAAGGAACTTCCAAACGGCGAGTATACTGTCGGAAGGGATTATCTGTTTATGATGGGAGATAACAGAAATAATTCTCTGGACAGCAGATTCTGGGGATTTATGCCTGTGGAAAATATAGTTGGCGAAGCGCTGATGATTTACTGGTCATGGGATCCGAGTATTCCTTTTTCCAATCTTTTCGATCTTATCGGATCAACGAGATGGAACAGGATCGGGACTTTTATAAAGTAGACTTTTATATAAAACGCTTTTGAAATATAATTAAGGAGTTCAGATAAATGAGCTCCTTTTTTTTTAAAAGCATCATTACAATTATAGTTAACGTTTAACAAAATTATAAATTCACAAGATATAATTGTCCGGAATCTACATACATATTCCTTTCTGTAACAGGAGATGCAGTTATTGTGATTTTTATCTTATAACCAATCTTAACGTAACAGATAAATATCTAGACAGTTTAAAAAAGGAAATTACTCTTTACGCTTCACATTACGGAAACATTAAATTTAACACAATATTTTTCGGAGGCGGCACACCGTCGGTGCTTTCACATAAAAAATTTGAAGAGATAATTAATTTGCTTTATGATAATTTTGATCTTAGCAAAGATTCAGAAATATCCATGGAAGCAAATCCGGAAGATTTCAGGGAAAAAAATTTAAATGATTACGGAAAAGCCGGGATCAACAGGATAAGTTTCGGAGTGCAGTCTTTCATAGATCATGAACTGAAGTTCCTTACCAGACAGCATACGGCATCCGAAGCTGAATTAATTATTAAAAAAGCCGGAGAAAGTTTTGACAATATAAATCTTGACATTATATACTCACTCCCCTCTCAGACATTAAAAGATATTGAATTTTCACTGTCGAAAGCAGTTGAATTAAAAGTAAATCACATTTCCGCATACACTCTTACTTATGAAGAGAGAACTCCCCTGTACAAATCACTTCAGAAAAATCTGTTGGTGAAAAATACTGAAAATGATGAGGGCGATTTTTATAATTTTGTTTCGGGAAAATTAAGATCCGAAGGTTATGTTCATTATGAAGTCTCAAATTTCGCAAAGGAAGGTTATCAGTGCATTCATAATCTTAAATACTGGGAATATGGCGGCTACATAGGATTCGGACCGTCTTCGCATTCAATGATTGACGGAGTAAGATGGAATAATTTCAGGGATATTATCCGTTACAACAATATGCTTTCGGAAGGCATTCTGCCTGTTGAAGAAAAATCATCATTAACCTCAGGGCAGAAAAAACTTGAATACATAATGCTTGCACTCAGAAGCAGAGGCGTTGATTTTGAGAAGTATTATGAATTGTTCGGTAACAGTTTCAAAACCGAGTATACCTGTTCAGTTAAGGAATTATTAAAGCACGGGTTTGCGAAAAACACAGAAAGGAAATTTTATCTGACGGATAAAGGATATTCCATTGCCGATGAAATCATTGCAAAATATTTCTGATATCAGACCTGCTGATTTTTACCGAAGATAATTTTATCTCCGTACAATTTATTAGCAACAAATATTGTAATGATTACAACCGGAATACCCGCTGCAAGGTCAATAAAATAATGGTATCGCAGATAGAGAGTCGAGAAAAGCATCAGAACCGAATAAGGAAGATAAAAATAAAACGAATTCGATTTGATTTTGTGAGAGAGATAAGTAATAAGCAGGATTATTATTGTATGACCTGAGGGAAAGGCATCTCTCTGAGCGAAGTCCTGAGGATTAGGAACATTGTGCGGTATTGACTCGACGAAATTTATGAACGAACGGATCTTTTGAGCCAGAAAAATTCCCGTCAGTTCATTATCAATCATCTGAAAGTCATGCAGAGTAAATCTCGGTCCGATAGCAGGAAAGATCACATAGCCAATAAAAGACAGATAGAACCCCAGCAGAACGACGAAAATAGCATATTTCAGTTCATCATATCTGTGCCAGAGATACAATTCCAAAGCGTAAATTACAGGCATCAGATAAAACAGACCGTAAACAATCTGCAAAAATTCAACCGCATACGGATTTAAATAACCGCTCAGAAACACAGTCGGATTTTGCCCGAATATCCACTGATCAATGCTGATGAGATAACTGTCATACAATCCGTGATTCAGATTTATCATTATAAGGTATATTTCTTTAAAGCAGAACAGAATAGTAAAAACCGGATACCAGTATCTTAAGAATCTGGTAAACGATCTGTGTCTTTTTAAATCATAGGATTTTTTTTCATAATGGGATACGATACTGATAATTAGAATGCAAAGTATCAGATTAACAAAAAGGACTATAAATTTTTCGGAAGTATTTTCAATTGCAATAAAACTGATCAAAGCGAGAAGCAGCAGAAAAAACTGATTTGTAATATCCGGTATTTCAAGATATTTAAGATTTTTTTTAAAACTTGTTATCAATTTTTTATACCGAATGTGTGAGCAAATAAGTGGAGATGGCCATGAATATTGAAATACCGATCACATCCTGGAAAGCGGTTTCAAACGGTCCTGAAGTTATTGCAGGATCGAATCCTAATTTTTTCGAAAGCATCGGAAACATAGTGCCGACAAATCCGGCGATGTTTATTGAGATGAACATGGAAGAAGCGACTGATACTGAAAAAAGAAATTTATCGGCATCGCTGAGCAGGTATCCGACAACTCCTATCGTAATTCCTACTGCAGATCCGATCAGCAGATTTGTTTTGAATTGTCTTAAAAGCGGTTCCCACCATCTGCTGATGTTTACATTTCCAGTATCAATTGCTCTTACAACTATTGCAGCAGACTGCAGTCCGGTATTTCCCGAGATTGCTGATATTATTGGCATAAACGCGGCAAGCAGAATGACTTTTTCAATAATTTCGTTATGCGATTTGATTACAAAAACAGCTATCAGCTCAATGAACAAAGTGATAAGAAGCCAGGGCAGACGCATTTTCGCAATTTGAAAAGGTGATTTCTTTTCGAGTTCTTCGGCATCAGTACCAGCCATACGTGCGACATTTTCAGAATACTCTTCTTCGATAACATCTACAATATCATCTATATTAATTTTACCTATAACTCTGTTTTCAGAATCGACGACAGGCAGAGAAACAAGATCATAGCTCTGGAAGATTTTTGCGACTTCTTCCTGATCAGTTTCAGCACCGACTGAAATTACATCCTGATTCATGATTTCTTTTATAATCAAATCCGGATTTTTCAAAGCAATAATAAATCTTTTAAGGGATATTATTCCTTTAAGCCGGTTGACATCATCCACTACCCATATATTATACAACTGATCGACATCTTCCGCTTTTTCCTGAATCTCCCTTATGGCTTCGCTTACCGTTTTGTTTTCATGAACAGCAACGTACTCCTTGCCCATGATACCGCCGGCGGTATTTTCATCATAACTGAGAAGTTCCTTAACTTCGTGATAATCTTCTCTGTCATGCCTGTCGAGATTTTCCAGTACTTCTTCTTTTTTATCTGTATCAAGTTCGGCAACAATATCAGTAGCATCATCAGAATACATTTCACTGACAATGTCAGAGAGTTTCTGTCCGCCAAGCTGTTCAGTAATAAATTCCCTTCTGTCTTCGCTGATCTCAAGCAGTACTTCAGCTGCCGTTTCATCATTGAGAAGCGAAAAAAGATAAAAGGCGTCATCGTCTTCCTTCAGATTATCAACAATAACAGCAATGTCGAAATCATAAAGGTCAGCAATGATATTCTTTAAGGCGGCATCGGATCTTTCGTGAATGAGACCGGAAATGTCATCAAGAAATTCTGAGTCAACTTCTAAAACGGATTTATTTTTTTTATCTGAAGCCAAAGATAATTAAATTTAGACAGGATAATTTTTGAAGGTTCAAATTAATTATTAAGATGTGTTTAATCAATTGAAAAGAATAAATATAATGCTCTTACATATAACTGCTGACATCTCAACGCTAAGTGTCTCTCTTAATTTTCATCTTCTTAGTAACTGTTTTATTTCTGCTTACAACATTCACAAGATAAAATCCATCTTTTGCTTTGCTTAAATTTACATCGATCATACCTTCTTTGAAGTTCTTTAATTTCTTATAATAAACTAATTTCTTTTTATCCTCAGTCGTTATCTTCAGTGAAATATTCTGAATTTCATTTAAAAAAATGTCGCAGAAAAATTTCCCGGGATTTCTGACGGGAAAAATATTCAGGACAGGAGTAATATCTTCCGTGACGGAAGGATTTCCTGTAACGATGAATTGCTGCCGTATCTCTTTTCCGAAATCCGGATTGTATGCTCTGATAAGTTTACCCTTATTATCCGTAATCCTGACATAGCCGTATCCTTCTTCGGGACTGAACCAGAAGTCCAGTCCGTTGTTTGCCGTGTCTCCGAATACAAACTCATAACAGCCGTTGCTCAGTCTTATAGTGTCTTTATAAACTTTATTATTTTCTAAAGATCCCGGTAGTCTTTGTTTTATGAATATATTTTTTTTATTGATTAACTGATAGAAATTCTGCGATGCCGCATTGTTAGTTTTAACTGTCAGAATGATTTCCGGATCAAATACCTGCGGCAAAATCAAAACCGATGTTCCGGAATTGTCATAATCATATTCATCTTCAAAACCATTAGGATTAAGAAGTGTAACCGTGAATTTATTTCTTTCTCCGTTCCCGTATATAACTCCGTCTAAAGTAATTTCCGCCGCAGCTGATGTTTCGAGATGTCCTGACCAGTCATAAGATTGTAATTCTTCTCCGTCTATGCCGTAATTAATTTTTAAATCCGTTAAAACTTTACTGCCGTTGTTCTTTATTATAATTTTCGGGTATTTACAGACAGGGTTATTCCTTGAATGGATATCATCATCGGAAGGTGAAATTATTTCTTCCAGACTAACATCATTTTTCAATTCCGGTTTTTTGTAATAAAAAAGAAATGAACTGAATACATAATTTGCCGATGGCTTACCCGGATTTATATAATGCTCCATATCAATGTCAGCGGTATGCCTGTGATCGGAAGAATCGTTGCTTATATTAAAATCATACGTATCCGGAATTACCATCGCACCGGGACACCATCCGGCCCTGTCAAAGATCCATGTCCCTGCCTGAGGATAAAGAGGATTATCACCGCATTCCCGCCATATATCTTTTTGATCAGTAAGCACATTGTCGAAATATATTTTTCTGTATTTTCTGCAGAACTCCGAACAGTTTTCATAATCATCCATTCCGTGTCCTGTCTGCAAAATTCTTAATCTTGCAATGTCTGCATTTCTATTTTCAAAAGTTATGGGTTTCAGATAATTTTCAATGTCATCATCTTTATTTCCGTAAGGGAATGAACCTGTCCATAATTTTTCATAACCCTTTACTTCCATTGCAGGAATACCTTCGGTAAGTTCAAAGTCTATCGAAATAAGCCATCCCCTGTCCGTATTGCTTTCGTAACCCGTGTGATTGAATTCTATCTCGACCGAATCATGAAGCAAAAATGAAAAGTCGGTAATGTCAGATTTCCATGTGAACTTCCAGTCAGGCATGAATCTGGACCCGTAAGGAGATATCATTCGTGCCAGCTCAATATCAAGGGAAGTATCATTCACGCTTCCTTTTCTCCTTAAATAAATATTGTCAATGTAATCCCATTCCCCGCATCTCTGACTGTCCGGACACTGGTAAGTAATATACAATACTGCTTTCCTATAACTTGTATTTTCAGAAGGGAATTCACCCCAGTTATTATATGCATTGAAACCCTTAGAAGGGTCAGTAATTATTTTTTCCCTGTTGTGAGTTATCAGATGTATTGTATCTCCGGTATAAGAAAGAACTTTTCCCGCCGGTATGAATAAAGATGAAATTATAAAAATCATTAAATAAATTTTCATATTTAAAAATATGGAAACTGCATAAAACAAAAAAGCCGTGAGTAAGTCTTTAAGGAAAATAGGCTTCAATCCGTTGAAACGATTTTTCATTCTTTAAGAGCTGTACCAATAAATATATTTTTGTAATAAATATTCTAAAAGATTATAAAACCAAATTTAGAAGCGTTTTGAATGGATGTGACATAACTCCATGAATTGTTTTGCATTATAAAAATGATTTAAAATAAATAAATTCAGTCAGATACAATTAAGCGTTGATATAATATTCTGCATTATTGAATGAAGAAAATATTTTAAAAGATCTGACAGAAAGGGAAATTTCAAAGTTTACATTAACCATATAAACATGTTTAGGAAATCCAGATTAATCACAAGACTGATTTTACTTATCCCTCTGTTTTATATATCCTGTGTTTCTTCGGAGAATGTAAATCAGGAGATTTCTTTACCGCTTGAAAATACAAAATGGATACTGAAAATTCTGAACGGGGAAAAAATTTTTACACCGGAAAGTGATAAAGACATATATATTCAATTCACTACTGCCGGGAAGCGGGTAAACGGATATGCCGGTTGCAATACATTTTTCGGGACTTATTCAAAAGATAAAAACAATATCGCCATTGGTCCGCTTGCAAGCACTGAAATGTTCTGTGAATCTATGATGGATATTGAAAACGAATTATTGAAAACTTTGGGGAATACAAAAAAATATAAAATCAAAGGGAAATATTTACATCTTTATGATTCGGAAAAGATTATTGCAAAATTAGAGGGAATTCCAGAAAACAATTGAAATGAAGATTTAAACGCAATTTCTTATCCGTCACAGTAAAAAGGTTTGCATAATAAAGGAAAAATAATAATATTGCCTCAGTAATATTGAATATTGTTATTTCTGAATATTTAAATTAAATATTAATCGGGATGTAGATCAGTTGGTTAGATCGCACGTCTGGGGGGCGTGAGGCCGGCAGTTCGAGTCTGCCCATCCCGACAACTTCAGCAAACCTTTTATCAGATGAATAAATCCTTTAACTATGATCATGACGCTGGTATTTCACTAAACAGATTAAAGTCTTTTACTGTCAGGGATCTTCCTAAATCCGAACGTCCGAGAGAAAGATTAATCGAGCACGGAGCCGATAAACTCTCCTCACCTGAGATCTTATCACTGATTTTGAACACTGGTTCGAGGGGTGAACCTGTGATGATGCTTTCACAGAAACTGATTATGCACTTCGGTTCATTAAAAGGGATTATGCAGGCGTCATTTGAAGATCTCCGGAATGTTAAAGGTCTTGGTGAAGCTAAAGCATCCAAACTTATGGCTTGCTTTGAAATTGCGAAGAGAGCTTCAAAAGAGGAGCGTGAAGATCTTGAACTTGCCGAAGAAGAAAAAAAGAAGTTCAGACCTGTTACATCACCCGATGGAATTTACAGAATCGTAAGTGAAAAGATAACAAACTTTTCAAAAGAACATTTCTATGTAATATCTCTGGATATCAGAAATAATTTTATCGGGATTGATGAAATTTCCGTAGGCACTCTTACTGCCAGTCTTGTTCATCCCAGGGAAACTTTCGAATCAGCGATCAGAAGACATGCTGCTTCTATAATAATCGCTCACAATCATCCTTCGTGTGAAACGGATCCTTCAGAAGATGATCTTAAAATAACCAAAAGATTAGTTGAAGCAGGAAAGATAATGGGTATCGAAGTTCTGGATCATATTATTTTTACAACCAGAAGTTATCTGAGCTTTAAAGACAAAAATCTGATTTAAGTTTAAATCTTCTTCCATTATCATAAACAGAAGAAGATTTAATTCTTCAAACATTATAATTTATAATTCTTCGCCCTGATCGAATTCATCACCTTCATCTTCAAACATAATCATTGCCTGATAAAAAGTACCGTCCGAAGTTATCGCTACTCCGCCTTCAGTTTCCCATCCGACTTCGATCATTTCGTTTACTTTCCCAATGAACTCTTTTTCATCTTTAGCCGAGACTAATGAGTATTCCATAAATAACTCCTTGTTTTAATTTTTTATTAATGTTCTCAAATTAAGCAATATTTTGTCTAATTTAAATCTCTTTCCGAAATTATTGATTTCTTACAACTGCCCGTAAAATCTGACATTATAACCTGAGTCTCAACTAATATTCCATTGTAAATGCAATGAGATACAGAAATTATATGACGTTGTCTTACTTAAAATCAACTAAGATGAATTTTACTGTTTTAATAGATGTACTTAAAGTTGATTTTATTCTTACCGGATCTGTCCTATTTAAGATTTTATAGTCAGGTTTTATCATTTACGATTAATAAATAAATTGATTAAGTCTGATATGATTGCGAATTTTATTACATGACAGATGAAAAAGTTCAGACTGAAATAAACAGGCTTGTAAACCGGGGAATAGTTCTGGGGTTGGTCTGGATAATGGGAATAGGATCTGTGATAGCACTGATCTCAGGTTTTCAGGCGAAGAAACTGATAAGATCTTCGGAAAATGTTTTAACAGGAAATAAGAAAGCAAATCAAAGCATATTAATAGGTATTGCAGGACTGCTGGTCTGGGTTGCTGTATTTGCATTTATTGTAAAATACAAAAGACATTAGATCCGGTTATATTAATCTTTTTTAAAAAATAAAAAACACAGAGAATCTATAAATGGATTATAAGGATTATTATAAAACTCTTGGGGTAAATAAAAACGCTACTCAGAGTGACATTAAAAAAGCTTACAGAAAGTTAGCAGTAAAATATCATCCGGATAAGAATAAAAATAATAAATCTGCTGAAGAAAAGTTCAAGGAGATCAATGAGGCAAATGAAGTTCTGAGCGATCCGGAAAAAAGAAAGAAATACGATCAGTTCGGTGAGAACTGGCAGCAGTATCAGCAGTCAGGAAGTTCTCAGGACTTTGACTGGTCACAGTTTATGAACAGAGGCAGAACACAGAGACAGTATTCTTATGAAGGTGATTTTGATAACAGTTTTGGCGGAGGAGGATTCTCGGATTTTTTTGAAAACCTTTTCGGAGGCGGAGGTTTTGGTTCATCCGGAACAGGTAAAAGCAGACGCGGAGCTAAAAGAGCAACACTAAGAGGTGAAGATTTTAATTCTGAAATGAGTATAACTCTTGAAGACGCATATCACGGGGCAGAAAAGATTTTTGATCTGAACGGACAGTCAATAAAACTAAAGATAAAACCCGGTATAGCGAGCGGACAGGTACTTAAATTAAGCGGGAAAGGCGCAGCCGGATATAACGGCGGTAATGCAGGTGATCTTCTTCTGAAAATAAATATACTGACTGATCCTTTGTTCGAAAGGAAAGGCAATGATCTCTATACTAATTTGTCCGTTAAACTTTATACAGCCGTACTCGGAGGCAAATCTTCATTGAAAACTTTTAAGGGAACGATAAATATTAACATTCCAAAAGAATCTCAAAACGGTAAAGTTTTGAGACTTAACGGACTCGGCATGCCGGTATACGGAAGATCGAATGAATACGGGGATATGTATGTAAAGCTGTCTGTCGAAATTCCTACCAACCTCTCTTCAAAGGAAACTCATCTGTTTAAAGAATTATCTGATTTGAGAAACTGAAATTATTTTTTATATAAAATAAAAAAGACTGATATTACTCAGTCTTTTTTATTTTTGATTTTAAATTATTTAATAACAGATAGTCTATGGTCTTACAATACCTACTGAAGCAAATGAATTATTATCGACAATACTTACATCATCTACATCCACGAAATTATCTCCGGTAAGATCCGTTTTGACATAACCTGCCTGAGATATAAAAGCATCATTATCAACTAAACTTACGTCAGAGACATCGATTATTCCGTCAGCATTAATATCTCCTCCGTAGACTGCGAACTTAACAGGTGAAGCGTCAACCTGCTTCATGTTAGATCCGAATGCCTGAGAAGCTGAAGTAGTAAAGTCATAACTTAAAGCAGATGACACAAAACTCTGTCCCGGAGATTTGCTCCAGGTCTCCATTGAATTTCTGTGTTTTAACTGCAGATAATATACAGTTCCGTTTACTGCATTATTGAATGAAACAGTTCCCGATCCTGCCGTATTTAAATACACCTGACCTGAATCAACTACAGCATAGGGAGATGTGCTGTTTCTTAAATATACCCTAACAGTGTCCCTTACCAAAAGATTTGTGGATGGATTGTAAAATCCCTGCATATAAGCAGTTAAAGTGAGAACCGAAGGACTCAGAATATTTAACAGATTATTTCCCGTAGCAGACTGTCCGTCCGGATTAGTAACGGTAATATTTTTTAATCCGGCTGTTGCGCTTACTGTTGAGATATTTAAGGTTACCTGTATAGGAGAGTTAAAAGTAACACTGTTGACAACCACTCCTCCGGAAATGGAAGCTGATATATGATTTGCAAATCCCGGACCGCCTGCATCTGCACCCGGGTCGAAGAATTCAGATCCTCCGGATGAAATTCCGGTTATTATTATATTTACAGACGGAAGACCCATGTTTAAATTCGCAACACTTGAAGAAAATGGAGTTGCCGGCAAAGGTGCTTTCAGCTGTATTGCCCTGACTCCCCAGGAATTAGCCGCATTACAATATTCCTGAAATGTCCATACAGTCATATCATCATTAGGATCTACTACTGTTTGTGAATAGTCCCCCCATCTTTGAACACCGCTGCCCTCAACATTATATGCCGTTGAACTTGACTGGGCAATTATTGCAGTCTGTGTCGTACCTAATGCATCTTCTCTGAATCTTCCCGCTACGTATATTTCTGCCCGTCTTCCAGTTCCACCCGTTGATGATCCAATTGCCATATGACCCTGTCCTGTCATGACACAGCTCGGCATCCAGTATGATCTGGGATTGCTTGCTGCGTTATCAAAAAGAGTTCCTGACTGATTTAATACAGGAGTAGAGGTTAAATTCGAAATTTCATACCACCTTGAACCTAATCTTCCTCCGGTCGAACTGTATACTCCGCTTGTATTAACCTGAGTATGATGAGCAGTCCACAATGTTATTGCACCGGTTATTTTATTCTTATGTATGTCAGCTGCAAATAATCTGTCATCAATTCCGTCTAATGAACCTGAAGTTCCCAGACAAGGAACATTAATAACCGGACCTGTAGTAGGTACATTAATGTTCAGATTTCCCGATAATGCCGGTGTTGTTCCGGGATTTATTACTCTCCGGATTGTCAGTCTGCTGTATGAGAAATTACTTACACCGATAAAATATCCTTCGGTAGCTGACGGATCATCATTATCAACACCCTGCGGAGTTCTCGGACCTTCAGAACCACTGTTTGAGATCTGATGAAATCCGGTAACAGTTAAAGAACCTGCGTTTAAGTTTGCTTTGTTTATTACCCAGGCTGAAGTTCCGATATATCCCGGATTGAACATATTGCATCCAATGTATAAAGCGAATCTGTCCACGCCAAGAGTCGGATAATCCGCAAAAGCTCCGAGGTCTGCTCCGGGAGTACCGACGGCATCCTGCTGAAACTGAAAAAAAGTAAAGCTTGAGGTGTTTGTGATAACCGGACCTGAACTTCTGGCGATCATAATTCTGTTAGCACCGGATGCGGGAAGATTAATTCCGACAATATACCATCTAGTGGTTAATCTGTCGTATCTTATGTGAGGATCCGATGTACCGGTACCGTTATCAACTGAGCTGAAGAAGACGTCAAGGTCTGCATTCAGTCCGCCTAATACGCCGGCTTTACTGTATACTTTAATTCTTCCGTTCGCACAAACCAATACCTGTGTAGGTCCCACATCACCCTGTGAATCCGGCGGTATGTAACCTGCTTCAGACAGCTGCGGTCCGAGAAAGCTTGTCCCGATTGTCTGCGGATTATCTGTCTGCAGCGGCTCGGTATTTTTCTGATCGGGATTTCTCGGTGGCCACTGAGAAACATCAGGTGAATAAGGATTCGGCGGAATTTCAGGATATTCATCTTCCTCGATATCCGGATTTGATTTCGGTTTTACTTTAGGATAATAATCTTTCGGAAGCATAGCTTCTTTTTGCATTATCTCTTCTACTGTCAGTGTTATGCCGGTTCCAAAATTTACCGGAGTACCCTGTGTGAGTGAATCTTTCATTGAAACTGAATGGAACTGATTCCACTCGGGGCTTATGTTTTTTTGCGGTCTGACACCGTCATCAAAAGCTGACGAGATAAAAAATACTGCTAATGCTGCTAACATTAAAAAATGAATCTTTACAAAGATCCGTTTTTTAAAAGGGAACAAAGTGATTTTCATTTTGCTGTGATTAATTTGATGAAATGTATTTTTATATATAATATAGTTTTAAATCTAAAATTTCAGATGTTATCCTTCAACCTGATCAAATTTTTGAAATGAAACAGTTTGAATGTCTTAAGAGGTATGCAAAAGTATACAATCAAAATTGAAATGTCTATATAAATTTATTCTTCAGTTCGGGTGAAGGCATTCTGCAGGAGTCTTTTTTTCCGAACCAGCTGTATCTGTTTTTAGAAATTATATCATAGAAAAAATTTCTTACGGGAGGAGGTATGATTATAAAAATATATAATGATTTCCAGAATGAAGGGAATTCCTTTAATATCTTAAGAGCAGCAGTTGATTTTGTATAAAACTTGTCCCCGGTTACAAGAACCACCGAATCAAAATCTTCCGGATTCAGACCAAATTTATCAAGATATTTCCTGCCGGTCTCTGACTGCAGTGCAGAGAATTTGAATATATTATTTTTATCTCTGTCAATTATGAAGTTCACGCTTGAATTGCATAGATTACAAACACCGTCGAAGAGAATTATCTTATGATTATCCAATAAAATATTTTTATTTAAGTATAATTTATGACATTTAATAATTAAATTTTATCCATTTAAAATTTCAACATATTGTCTGACAACAGAATAGCCATTATCGGTGACATACACGGCTGTTACTTTACCCTGAAAAGCCTTTATCAAAAAATACGGAATACCGGTGAAGTTTATACTGTGGGTGACCTCATAGACAGAGGAAAATTTTCAAAACAGGTTGTACAATTCTGCATCGACAATAATATCAGACCGGTAAAAGGCAATCACGAAGATATGATGTTAAATGCAATAGAAAAATCAGACAAGCTCTTCAGTTTTATTTCCAAAGATGCAGAACTTTATTATTTTAACGGCGGCAGGGAAACCCAGTACTCATACATTTCTTCCAGACTGTTTTCAAATTTTAAAAAATTCAAGGATGAAATCAGATCACTCGGACATTTCGATTTTCTGAATAATCTTCCTCTTAAGTATGAATTTGAGAAGGTGATCATTTCACATGCCGGAATAGTGGAGGGGGGAAATGATGTGTCAATTTTATGGAACAGAAGTACACCTGCTTTTCTGAATAAACTTCAGATTTTCGGACATACTCCTCTTGAAGAAGTTGATTTTAAAAAAAACCATTACATAAATATTGACACCGGATGTGTTTATCGCAATAAGTTAACAGCTGTAATTATTGATAAATCATCGGGTCTAATTGAAAAAACATTTCAGGAATACTGCGATGTTCTGGATACAGAATAATTGTTTAATTAAATACAGCAAATACACTAAATGCAGGCATTTCAGACTTTTCATTACATTGTTAAAGTTTGCAGAATTGAGTAAATTATATCTAATATATTTATTTATCAGGGGCTATAGCTCAGCTGGTAGAGCGTTTCGTTCGCAACGAAAAGGCCACCGGTTCGATTCCGGTTAGCTCCACTGACTGATTTGAAACTGCGGAATCAGTATTCAGGATCTTTAAACATTAACTTATAATATTTCAGTATTGGATTCAGCATTAAGGTCGTATTTAAAAGACATGGATTCGTTTTTTTACGGCGGTAACGGATGGCAGGCAGGACTTTATCAACTTGTAACTGATTTGGATCACTCACAAGCTGAATGGAAACCAGGTGAGGGTAGGAATTCAATCTGGAAAATTGTAAAACATATCATATTCTGGAAATATTCAATCCTGTCATTTAAGAACGGTAATCCTTTATCAGCAAAAGAAAGACAGGAAGGAGACTGGAAAGAAATCCCGCAAAATACTTCTGAAGATTTGTGGCGGCAGGAACTAAAGCTGCTTGAAGAGACTCATTTAAAAATGAAAGAAATGATCGTTAAAACCGGATCAGAATTATTTAATCCGGATAATGATGAATCAAATTACATCAGGGAAAATCTGATTCATGACTCTTATCATGCCGGTCAGATCGGATTAATAAGAATTTTACAGGGAATAAAACCTATTCAATATCAATAAACATATTTTAAGAATTTTAATTTATTAATGGCTAACGAAAAAATAATACCGGTAAATATAGAAGATGAAATGAAGTCTTCATACATTGATTATTCAATGTCTGTAATTGTGGCAAGAGCATTACCGGATGTGAGGGACGGACTTAAGCCTGTTCACAGACGTGTGTTATTCGGGATGAATGAACTGGGACTAGCGTCCAACAAAACCCATAAAAAATCAGCTAGGATAGTAGGAGAAGTTCTGGGAAAATACCATCCGCACGGTGACAAAGCAGTATATGATACGATGGTAAGAATGGTTCAGGAATTTTCCCTGCGGTACCCGCTTGTAGACGGACAGGGAAATTTCGGATCAATTGACGGTGATTCGGCAGCGGCAATGAGATATACAGAAGCAAGATTATCAAAAGTTGCTGAAGCAATTCTTGAAGACCTTGAAAAAAATACAGTTGACTTTTTACCGAACTTTGATGATACCTTAAAAGAGCCATCAGTACTTCCGTCAATCGTTCCTAATCTGCTCGTGAACGGTTCAAACGGAATAGCGGTCGGCATGGCTACCAACATTCCGCCTCATAACCTGAATGAGATCTGCGACGGTGTTTCGTATCTTGTAAAAAATACGGACGCCGACATCAAGAAACTTATGAAATATGTCACTGCCCCGGATTTTCCGACGGGCGGGATCATATACGGATATCAGCCTGTGAAAGATGCTTATGAAACCGGGAGAGGCAAGATCATTCTAAGAGCAAAAGTTTCGATCGAAACGGAGAAAAACGGCAAACAAAATATTATCATTAACGAAATTCCGTATCAGGTCAACAAAGTATCTTTGATTGAAAATATCGCACAGCTCGTCAGGGATAAGAAAGTCGAGGAGATATCAGACATCAATGATGAAAGTGACAGAGACGGGATGAGAATCGTCATAGGTCTAAAGAGAGATGCAAATCCTCATGTGATAGTAAATAATCTTTACAAACATACACAGATGTCCGTTACATTCGGTGTAATTATGCTTGCACTTGTTGACGGCATTCCAAGAGTCCTGAACCTTAAGGAAATGATGCAGCATTTCATCGCTCACAGGCTGAATGTGATAATCAGGAGAACAAAGTTCGATCTGGAAACTGCAGAAAAAAGAGCGCATATACTTGAAGGCTATATAATAGCTTTGGATAATATTGATGAGATAATCAAACTTATAAAAAAATCCAAAGATACACCTTCCGCAAGAGAAGGACTGATGAAAAAGTTCAAGCTTTCGGAAATACAGGCGACTGCTATTCTTGAAATGCGTCTTCAGAGACTTACGGGACTTGAAAGAAAAAAAATAGAAGATGAGTACAAGGAAGTCATCAAAACCATAGAAAGATTAAAAAGAATTCTTGACAGCGATCAGCTCAGAAGAGAAATTATCTGTGACGATCTGAAAATGTTAAAGGAAAAATTCGGTGATGAAAGAAGGACTGAAATAGTTTATGATGTAAGGAAAATGTCCGATGACGAAATGATGAAAGAACTTGTCAAGGAAGAAGACGTTGTGATCACGATTTCAAACAAGGGTTTTATAAAAAGAATACCTGTTAATTCATACAAATCACAGGGACGCGGAGGCAAAGGGATTACTGCCGCCAGTACGGGAAGCACGGATGACGACTTTAACGAACATATGTTCATCGGTTCGACTCATCAGTACATAATGTTTTTCACTGACAAGGGAAAATGCTACTGGCTGAAGGTTTATGATATTCCTGAAGGCACAAGAACATCAAGAGGCAAATCAATTCTTAATCTGATAGAAAAGGAAAAAGACGAAAACATTTCTGCTTTTGTGCTTGTCAAGGATTTTACTGAAGAACTTTTTGTTACGATGGTCACGAAAATGGGAGTCATAAAGAAGACAAAACTTGACAGTTATTCCAACATCAGAAAAAACGGGATCAATGCAATTACTCTTAATAAAAGTGATTCACTTGTTGATGTAAAGCTGACAAACGGAAGACAGGAAATTGTGATCGGCTCTCATTCCGGACAGGCGATCAGATTCAACGAATCGCAGGTCAGGGATATGGGAAGGACAGCAACAGGTGTCCGTGCAATTCGTCTTGGTAAAGGCGATTATGTAATCGGCTTAGTTGCTGTAACAAGACCCAGCGCTACTATATTAGTCATCACCGACAGAGGTTACGGAAAGAGAAGCGATCTCGGAGATTACAGAGTTACAAACCGCGGTGGAAAAGGGGTGATAACTGTAAAGACTACGGAAAAAGTCGGAAAGCTTATTTCTATAAAAGAAGTAACTGATTCGGATGATCTTATGATCATAACTTCAAAGGGGATTCTTATCAGACAAAAAATGAAAGATATAAGAGTCATGGGCAGAAACGCTCAGGGAGTCCGTGTGATTAAATTAAACGAAGGTGATATGATATCTGCTGTTGCAAGATTAGCTGAAGAAAGCAAGGATGAACAGGAAAAAATGTTTTAAGAATTTGTCGCCCAACTATTTTATGAATTTATTTTATCCGATTTAATGTCATATATCGATATCCGCAGCGATACAGTTACAAAGCCTTCAAAAGCAATGCTTGAAGCAATGATGAATGCATGCGTCGGTGATGATGTTTTCTCTGAAGATGAATCTGTAAATGAACTGCAGAGAAAATGCGCTGAAATCACAGGAAAGGAAGATGCTTTGTTTGTCACTTCGGGCGTGATGGGAAATCAGCTGGCAATCAAATGTCATACTGTACCCGGTGATGAAGTTATTGTAGAAAGCGAATCGCATATATTAAATTATGAAACTGCAGCTCCTTCAGTAATTTCAAATGTTCAGCTGCTGCCGGTTCAGGGCAATTCAGGTATTCTTTATTCTGAAGACATAAAAAAATATATCAGATCAAAAGAATATTACTTCCCTGTCACAAAACTCATCTGTCTGGAAAATACTCACAACAGAGCCGGCGGAGTAATACTGCCATTAGAATCTATAAGGGATATTTCCGAATTTGCAAAAAAGAACGGAATCAAGACCCATCTTGACGGAGCCAGAATTTTCAACGCTTATGCAGAAACAAAAATATCCGTAAAGGATTATTCGGAACATTTCGACTCTGTTTCATTCTGTTTTTCGAAAGGCCTCGGATGCCCGGTCGGATCTGTTTTATGCGGCAATCGAGGATTCATTGAAATGGCAAGAAAATGGAGAAAGATTCTCGGAGGCGGTATGAGACAGTCCGGTTTTCTTGCTGCGGCTGCAATTTATGCTCTTGATAATAATGTTGAAAGACTGAAAGAAGATAACGACAAGGCAAAATATTTCGGAACTGAAATAAGCAGGATCAGCGGAATACAAATTGATCTTAAATCATTACAGACGAACATTGTGATCTTCAGTTCATCAAAGTATCCGAAGGAAGTTATAATGAATAATCTCAGAGAAAAAGGAATTCTTATTTCTTCCGGAAGTTACGATAATTTAAGAGCAGTTTTTCACCTGGATGTTACAAGCGCAGATGTTGAAAAAGCTGTGGAGACAATGAAAAGTATTTAAATATATTCAGATTATAATTTCAGATTAATTAAACAAACTTTCATAATAATGGACAAGAAAATTTTCTGGGTGCTTGACACGGAAATTAAAGAAGGAAAAACCGACGAGGTAAAATCTCTTATGAGAGAGATGATAGATTATACACAAAAGAATGAACCGGGTGCAGTTCATTATGAATGGTTCATAAGCAGTGACGGTAAGAGATGCACTTTGTTTGAACACTATTCAGACTCTGAAGCTGCTATGGTTCATGTCAGTTCGTTCGGAAAAAATTTCGCCCTTAGATTTATGTCATTGCTGAGCGTCAAAAAATTCGTAGTTTTCGGAAGTCCTGATGATAAACTGAAAAAAGCTCTGGATACTATGGGATGTATTTATATGGAATCAATCGGCGGATTCGCTTTATAGAAGATTTTTCTGTTGTAACTTTTATAAACGCAGGATTAGATGTAACACCAGCTCAATTACTGCGATTTGTTATAATGGAAATCGAAAAGTGATCTCAGATATTCAGTGTTCCTAATGTTTCAATAATTTTCCTTACATCATCAATTCTGTGCATCGGGAAATTTGCTATCCTGATTTGTGTGTCTTTGAACTTACCGTAACCCGAACCGACAACTATTCCTTTTTCTGCGAGCATTTTTTTCACTTCGTTTTGCTTATCTCCGGTTTTAATGTTTATAATTGTCTTGGAACGGTCAGCTTTATTTTTTACGAAGGGTTTAAGATATTCATGATTGTCGAAAAAATCATAAAGCATTTCGGCTTTTTCTTCTGTCTCTTTTCTGATCCTTTCTATACCGTAACTGTTCATGCTTTCACATACTTTCCCTAAAAGATAAATTCCAAGCATATTGGGAGTTTCAGTTGTCTGATATTTGACAGCGTTCTCATGAAGCGAAATAAAATTATGGTAGCTTCCTGCCATGTTTTTGCTTTTAAGATAAGCTGCTTTTTCCATACAGTTGTCATTTACTATCAGCACTCCCAGTCCCGACGGCAATCCGAATCCTTTCTGTACGGAAAAGAATGCAAAGTCAATTTTCGCAAAATCAAGATCAACATAAGGCGCTGATGTTACAATGTCAGCACCGGTGAGTGATTGCGGAAATTTATTTTTTATGCCGTAAATCTCTCCGGTATTTATCTGAACTCCCGTGCTTGTTTCGTTTTGCGTAAAGCAAATGAGTTCGGGTGAATTTTTAATCTCAGTATTCTTAAAATCAAAACTCTTTCCGTAATCTGCTACTGCTTTTGCGGCATTCCTGTTCAGTTCAACCGCTGTTTTATAAAACCTGTCCGCGAAAGCTCCGTTTACAAAATGAAAGCTGTTCTTTTCAGCACAATTCTGTACAATTCTGTCCATGCATTCAGTAGCAGAGCTTAAATAAAATATACTGTAGTTTTCCGGAATATTCAGGAGCAGCCTGAGTGAATCAGTCGTAGATCTGTATACATCCATAAACTCTTTGCTGCGGTGATTTATGGAACATATATTCTCATCGAGAGCATTTTCTATAAATTTTCTTGCTTCCGGAAATAATTCAGTCGGTCCGGGTGTAAAAAATATTTTCTTCATTTAATAAAGTATTCTGAATTTAATTGTATGAGGGATGTTTTTCAGATCACTTATAACTGCCGGGTCATATTTTTTTGCAATATCGGTAATAACATAACCGACCAGATCGTTTGTCTTCAGATACTGACCGGCGATATTAATATTGTGACCTGCAAGCGTGTTGTTGATGTGAGCAAGAATCCCGGGAACATTCTCGTGAATATGAATAAGTCTGTGAGCATTCTGTAGCACCGGAAGCTGAAGTTCCGGGAAGTTGACGCTGTAAAAAGTGTTTCCGCTGTTAATAAAATCTATGATTTTAAAAGGCACAAAGTTTCCAATGTTTTTCTGAGCTTCTTCAGTGCTTCCTCCGATATGCGGAGTGAGAATGACATTCGGAAGATTCTGAAGCCCGGAAATGAATTTCTCATCGTTGGCAAGGGGTTCATACGGAAAGACATCTATCGAGGCTCCCTTTACTTTTCCGTTTTTTATATTTTTCCCGAGAGCATTTATATCGACAACATGCCCTCTGCTTAAGTTTAAAAATATCACACCGCTTTTCATCTGTCTGAATTCGGTTTCTCCGATAAAATCCGTATTGCTCCTGCTTCCGTCAATATGAACCGTTACAATGTCGGATTTTTTTAAAAGCTCTTTCAGAGTATTGCATTTCTTTGCGTTACCGAGTGCAAGTTTATCCAGGACATCATAATAATAAACCTCCATTCCGAGATCCTCTGCCAGAACTGAAAGCTGTGATCCGATTTTTCCGTATCCTATAATTCCGATTTTCTTTCCTCTGATCTCATAACTCCCGGCTGAAGATTTATCCCAGATCCCTCTGTGAAGCGAATTGCTTTTATCAACGATGTTTCTCATAAGGATAATAATTTCAGCCAGCGCAAGTTCGACTACGCTTCTTGTATTACTGAAAGGAGCATTGAACACAGCCACGCCTCTCTTCAGACAGGTATTCAGATCGATCTGATTTGTTCCTATGCAGAATGCTCCAATGGAGATCAGTCTCTCTGCGTTTTTCAGAACATCTTCACTGATATGAGTCTTTGATCTGATGCCTAAGATTGAAACATCTTTTATTTTCCTGGAAAGCTCAGTTTCATTTAAGCTTTTGGTCAGAGTTTCTATCTGATAACCTTCGGATTTGAAAATTTCGAAAGCATCCGGATGAATGTTTTCGAGAAGTAAAACTTTAATTCTGTTTTTGGGATATGAGATTGACATTGGAAGTTTATTTAAATATAAAAATTCATCCATACTCGGAGTAATATGATCCGCATTTTCTGTAACAATTTGTCTTTCAATGTTTTCGGTAAACGCAAAGAATTTATGGGCGATGCCTTCTTTTTTCAGTTCATAATCCGTGTACCCGTCGCCTAACACATACAGAGTACCTTCAAGACCAAGCTTCTTAAGGAGTTTTATTTTGCCGTTACTCTGACTGAGCGGATTTTTTTTGTCAAACCCGTTTATCTTTCCGTCTTCCCCGAATGTAAATGTATTGGCAAAAACATTTTCTTCCGGAACGAGATACTTTGTTACGACCGGTAAAATAATCTCTTTGAAACCGCCGGAGATAATATAAATATTTCTGCCGTATTTTCTGAAAAAATTTTTATTTCGTTTTACTGAACCTGATATTTTTCTTGAGAGAAGTTTTACAAGAGTATCAATATGTTCCTTTCCGGCATCAAGAAGTTTTATCCTTGCATCAAGTGATTCACTGAATAAAATCTTTCCTTCCATTCCGAGATTCGTGAGTTCCCTGAATTTTCCTAAAATCCTTTTACGGTCGGGATTTTTTTTAAGAGCTATAAGGCAAAGTTCATCAAGTGCTTCAATACTTATAAATGTGCTGTCAAAATCGATTATAAACTTAACAATATTAATTTCTTTATTCATTTAGAATTTTTCATAAAAATCATCAAGACTGATATTTATATCCTTTGTAATTTGTCTTACAATAATCGGAGATAAATCTCTTCCTTTATGGAAAGGAATTGTTGTACATCTTCCATCAGAATGTCTTTTGTGTCCCGACAAACTCAGCATCTAAATTTGATTCGCCATCTTCCAGAAGCAATTCAATAACTTCTTTTAAATTAATAATTAATTCATCTATTGATTCTCCTTGTGAATGTGCACCGGAAAAACCGGGGATAAAACCTACATAAAGTTTTGTGTCTTTACATTTTTCTGCAATTGCTGTGTAAGATTTCATAAATTTTTATTTTTTTTGAGCGGGAAACGGGACTCGAACCCGCGACGTCCACCTTGGGAAGGTGGCATTCTACCACTGAATTATTCCCGCGATTCAATTATCAATTGTTAATTAGACGATTTGATAATAATAATAATAATTACAGTCAGGATCACATTTATAAAATTACAAAATTGCTATAAGCAGAACGATGATCAGCAGAACCAGTATGATTGTTATAAGTGTATAGTGATCTAATTCGAATGCATTTTCAGCATAAACCGCTTTGTATTTTGAATCTTCCTTTGTTATACCGAATACATCAGAATCCCCGTCACCGTCTTTGTCAGCCAGAAAAACAGGGATAGGAATTCCGTTGGGAATAAATGAGTTCATTTCATAATTATCAAAGTTTTTATTCTCAAGTACAAAGAATGGTTCTGTAAGCGAACCTGTATTCTTATAATAAGCGACTTTTCCATTCTTTGTAAAGTCCAGAATGTCAAAATCACCGTCCTTGTCGATATCTATAATGACAGGATTCTTTACTCCGACGTTATTGTTGATGTAAGCATCAGCAAGTTTTAAAATATCCTTCTTACTGAATGTTTTACTGATTTCCGTAGCGCTTGCATACGAAGATATCGCCAGAATTAAAAACAATGTTTTAGTAATTAGTTTGTTCATGATTTTTATTTTTTGGGAAAAGTAGCTTATTAATAAAACAGATAAAATGTAAGAATTAAGTATATCTGTTACAATTCCTTCAATAATCAATTACAGATATGCCCGGATTTTTTTTATCAGTTCAGACTATAAATAAATGTAATCAGCTTATGATTTCATTTTTGAATGTCAGGATCTTTTTCAGAGTTTTAATTATCTTTAAATTGATTGTCTACTTGAGTAAATTGTAAACGATTTTTTAATTTTAATAAACACTCATTTGAAAGGCATCATTTTAGCAGGCGGAGCGGGTTCCCGCCTTTATCCTGTTTCCAAAGTTTACAGCAAACAGTTAACTCTTATTTACGACAAGCCGCTGATCTACTTTCCCCTATCGATATTAATGCTCTCAAATATCAGGGAAATACTTATTATTTCAAACGAAGAGACAATACCTTTGTATAAAAAATTATTCGACGACGGTTCGGATTACGGAATCAGAATCGAATATGCTCTTCAGACTGCCCCTAACGGAATCGCAGAGTCATTTATCATAGGTGAAGATTTCATCGGAAATGACGGAGCTACTCTGATTCTCGGCGACAATATCTTTTACGGCAATCTTGATTTCATTTATAAAGCCATGGCGAAAAATGACGGAGCTACTATTTTCGGCTACAGGGTGAATGATCCTGAAAGATACGGCATAGTTGAATTTGATGATAAAGGAAAAGCAATTTCAATTGAAGAAAAACCCGCTAAGCCGAGATCAAATTTCGCTGTTCCGGGTCTGTATGTTTATGACAATGAAGTCGTTAACATTGCTAAAAATATAAAACCATCTCCCAGAGGCGAACTTGAGATCACGGATGTAAACAATGTTTATCTGAATAAAGGAAAGCTGAGTGTAGAAAAGATAGGAAGAGGCGTTGCCTGGCTTGACACGGGAACTCCCGAATCGCTTCTTCAGGCATCTAATTTCTTCGGCGTCATTGAGGACAGGCAGGGACTTAAAGTTGCCTGCATTGAGGAGATAGCATTCAATAAAGGATTCATTGATCAAAAAAAATTCGAAAGCGTGCTTTCAAAAATTCCAAAGTCTTTGTATAAAACATATCTGGAAAAAATTTTAAAAGAGCATTAAGGATCTAATCTGATGAAGATAATTAAAACCGGACTTCCGGGGATATTAATATTTGAGCCTGATTTTTTTGCGGATGAGAGAGGATATTTTTTTGAATCTTATAATCGGAAAAAATATGAAGAGCATGGGCTGAATTTTAATTTCGTTCAGGACAATATTTCAAAATCTCAGAAAGGAACGATAAGAGGTCTTCATTATCAGATCGGTACAAGCGCCCAGGGAAAACTTTGTCAGGTGATCTCAGGCAAAGTACTGGATGTTGCAGTGGATATCAGATTCGGATCCCCTGCTTTCGGGAAACATGTCTCTGTAGAACTCTCGGAAGAAAATCACAGACAGATATGGATACCTCCCGGATTTGCACACGGTTTTTCAGTGCTGTCAGATGAGGCAGTTTTTATGTATAAGTGTACGGAGTTTTACAGTAAACCGGATGAAAGATCAATTCTCTACAATGATACAGATCTGAAGATTGACTGGATTACTGAAAATGAAATAGTATCAGAAAAAGATCGTAAGTCCCCGCGCTTTGCAGAGATAGAAAAAGATTTTATTTACGGAGAGATCTGATCTTAAAATAAATATATCAGTCAGATTTTAACTACAGGTTGCCCTTTTTTCAGAATATTCTTAAAATACTCATAAGTGATTTTCAGACCTTCTGATCTTCCGACCTTTGGCTCCCATCCAAGAATTTCTTTTGCTTTTGTGATATCCGGCTGACGCTGTTTTGGATCATCTTTTGGAAGCGGTTTGTAGATTATTTTCTGATCAGTATTTGTAAGCTTAATTATCTCTTCTGCAAATTCTTTAATAGTAATTTCATCCGGATTTCCGATATTGACAGGAAATACATAATCACTCAGAAGCAGTCTGTAAATTCCCTCAACGAGATCATCAACATAGCAGAAAGATCTTGTCTGACTTCCGTCTCCGAAAACAGTTATGTCTTCCCCGCGGATCGCCTGTCCGAAAAATGCAGGTAGAGCTCTGCCGTCATTAAGTCTCATTCTGGGACCGTAAGTATTGAAGATCCTGACAATTCTGGTTTCAAGCCCGTGATAAGTATGATAAGCCATTGTTATCGCTTCCTGAAATCTTTTCGCCTCGTCATAAACTCCTCTCGGTCCTATGGGATTTACATTTCCCCAGTATTCTTCGTTCTGAGGATGAACCTGCGGATCGCCGTAAATTTCCGAAGTGGATGCAATTAAGAATCTCGATTTCTTTTCTTTTGCAAGTCCGAGAAGATTATGAGTTCCGAGCGATCCGACTTTAAGTGTCTGAATCGGAATTTTAAGATAATCTATGGGACTTGCCGGTGACGCAAAATGAAGTATGTAATCAAGTTTTCCGGGAACATGCACGAATTTAGTTACATCGTGAAAATAAAATTCAAATTCTTTCAAAGGGAAAAGATGTTCAATATTACTAATAGAACCTGTTATGAGATTATCCATTCCTATTACATGATAACCTTCCTTTATGAATCTGTCACTGAGATGCGAACCGAGAAATCCTGCTGCGCCTGTTATTAGAATTCTTTTCTGAACAGAGTTGTCTGAAGACATTTGACTGATTTATGATTTGATTTATGTGTTAATGCAAATTTAGTTAATACGAAAATAATATATGAGATATAAATAATTCTAACTTTAATTTTGAATAGTCATTGAATAAATTCAGACCATGAAAAAATTCAATCCCGTAAAAACTGATCCTGGCAAGACGAAACTTCTTGAAATATTCGATAACTCATTTCCTGACAGAGATTATCTGATCGTTCACAAAGCAAATGAATTCACTTCAGTCTGCCCTAAAACAGGTCAGCCCGATTTCGGAGTTATAACGATCTCTTACATTGCAAAAAAGAAATGTGTTGAATTAAAATCCCTTAAGTATTATCTGCAGTCGTTCAGGAATGAAGGGATCTTCTATGAAAATGTCATTAACAGGATACTTGACGATCTTACATCTCTGCTTAAGCCAAAATGGATGGAGATAAAAGGCGAATTCACTGTGAGAGGCGGTTTGCAGTCAACTGTGACTTCGGTTTACAGATCTGATAAATAATTTTTTCCCTTTGCTTCAGGTAAGAAGTATAATCTTTTACTCAATATTCTCAATCAAAAATAAATCCTGCCCAAACAGCAGTCAGAACAATTCCATAAAATCTGATATGCCTGTATTTAATGATTGCACAATAATTAATTTCATTTAACACAGAGACGCATAGACACAGTGGGAAAACGGGCATAAAAATTAATTTCTATGTGACTCAGTGTTGAAAGAATTATAATATTTTTGAGACATACTATTTCAAAGGTGTGGGCATATCTCGGCAAAGGCGTGCAGGGTGGGGTTCACAACCGTCCAAAATATTATTGAATATGTAATTTTATTTGCTTTCTAAATGTAAT